>JAIWHJ010000534.1:0-2022 GCA_048629695.1 Promethearchaeota archaeon | reverse complement strand
AAAATAATCACCGCGATCATGGATAATCCATAATCACTCATCTCGTAAATTCTTCCCAGGATTCCGGGTTCCCTTCTATGGAACAGACGAAAGATGATAATTAGGAGAAAGCTCCAGGCCCAAATATAAAGATAAAGGATCAACATTCCAAATAACAACACAAAAAGCAAGAAACTATCTATTTCCAGGTATATTGATGAAAGGAATATTGCCACGTTGCAGGCGCTAAATAAGAGTAATTTTATTATAACGATAATTGAATGTGATTTGAGATGTTCATCACTAGAAACAAGCGGTTGTAATAGCAATGTGTCAATACCCTGCTCAATCGTGTTTTCCAATACATTCGCGTATCTTGCTAATCTCGCTTTTCCCATCAGTAAAAACACAACTGAGATTATCCCAATTAACTGAATAACCAATCCGAAGGTATGAACTTGTTTGGATAAGGAATTTCCTAAAAACTTCCAGGCGATATTGATACAAACCAAAGTAAATGCTATCCATAGCAGGTAACTAAAGATTCGCAATTTGCTGAGCATTTTCAAGTAATGTCTCCCAATCTTTGTTTTTTTTAGGGAAAAGAGCCGGCTATTGAGTTCAGGAGGCTATTTTATCCTCATACAAGTTTTTTGTAGAGCTTCTTCACAATCCTGATTACTATCTGTTTCCGATAAAAAAGCTGCCGAAGAATGGTATCACTTCGGCAGCTAGGCTATCTGTATACACAGATCCTTGGCTTTGCGCCCTCACCTCACGGTGAGTTTGCCTTTTTCGAAAAAAATACCTTCGCTTACCCCAGAAGAACTCGTGAACAATAGAACGAATCAGTAAGCGTCATTAGTATAACGCACAAAAATTCTGTTAATTACTGATACAAAAGTACTGTTCTGAACCGAATCATGAATAAGAAAAACAACTTAGGCATTGTCCGTTTTTTACTTCCGAATTTACAATGCGCTCCATACGGACAATGCTTAAGGTTTGTCCAGTTGGTGCGCTCAAAAACTCGGAAGTTATTTCTGGACAAACCCTAAGTAGTTCCGCATCATCCTTGGTTTTGATACGCCGGAAAAGCACCGGCTCAACCAGCGGATGCTGCTCAGGCCAAAATGACACGGGATGTCATTAGGATGTTTTGGGACTTAAGATCACAACCCGGGTTTCAGTCGGGACGGATGATCTGGTGATTTTAAGGGAGTCTTGAGGCTCGACCTCGCTCAGCCCCATTTCTTTGGTAAATTTGTCCAGTGGGTTGAGTTCAAGTTTGCATTCCGGCATGCTGTAGTGCATCGGGATGACGATGCCCGGTTCGATCAGGCTGACGACTTCTGCAGCTTTGGCAGCGTTCAACCCACGACCACCGCCAACCGGCACCAGGGCGATATTGACGTTACCCAAGCGCTCCACCTGGGCCTGGCTGGGTACCTGGCTGAGATCGCCCAGATGGGCAACGGTCACTTTGTCGTAATCGAATACGTATAGGACGTTGCGGAGTTCATCCTTGGCACGCTTACTCCCATTGGTTTGGACCGCGGTGATGAATACACCGCCAATTTCGTATTCGCCCGGCCCATCAATGATACGCTGTTTGGGTTTGACGGCCGATTCAAAATTATGGCCGGGCACATCGTGACTGATCGAGACGATATCACCACGCAGTTTGAGCGGACTGAAGCCTACAACCTTATGATCGTATGGGTCTGTAACAACGGTTGCCAATCCGCGTTCGGTCAGGCGGAAGCAAGATAATCCATACCAGGTAATTTCCATGAAACCTCCCACCGCAGCATTTTCGTAGGGCTAAGATGTGCGGCTCTCAATGAATTTTGCGGCTTTGATTATACTTCATTTAGTTAATGAAGGTATGAGTAAACGTACCGAACGGGTAAGTGAATGCCGGAAAGTAACACAAAAAAGAAGGGTGCAGAACTCGGGCATTCACACATGTTTTGCGGTAATACGGGCCCGATTTAATTTAAAAGACATACCGCAAAACGCTTAAGTGTGTATTTATGTGCC
>JAIWHJ010000533.1:0-2034 GCA_048629695.1 Promethearchaeota archaeon | reverse complement strand
GCATCCCGGCACTCAAATCGGACATTTCCGTATGATGCCGGTTTACGCTCAGCGATTTCAATCATGGCTTTAGAAAAATCAAGCGCAAGGATATCAGCCTCTGGAAATCGTTCGGCCAATAAGAGCGTGAAATTCCCTGTACCACACCCGATTTCCAGAATAGATCCTGCTTTCATGCCAGGATCAAGCCAATCCGCCAACTTAAGCGCGGTTTCCCGCTGAACCGGCGCATAATCGTCATACGTATCCGCAGCGCGGGAAAACCTGCCACAGATAATTTTTTTCCGCCTTTCCCCCAAAAGAGAAAAATTCCGCGACAAAAAAGGAAGATGCCCATCCTGATCCAGAATTTCACGCCCGGCTCCCGAAAGCGCCGGCATCTGGTCCATTGGTGTGATTATGTCCCTCCTGCCGTGAATCATATGTACCTCCATTCCCGTCATGAGATCAATCCGGACATCATCCACACGTACCTGCTTCAGATAATCAAGACCATTATTAAGCATGCTGATATTTATATCATGAATATAGTCTTCCTGAAATTCGGAAACAAACCGATTGTAGGCATTTCTGTAACCAAGAAAGCATTTTCTGTAAAAAGAAACAAGAAACGCCGCCGGGTCGCGCGCAAGTTCCGCCCGGATCTGTTCGATCTCCGAATCAGGCCATTCCCGGCGCATGGAAACCAGATAAAGACAAGCCATCCTTTCCGGGTAAGCCCTTGCAAAGTCAAGGGCCAGGTTTGCGCCCATGGACCAGCCAACCAGGTCAATTCGTAAAATCCGATTTTTTTCAAGAAACCTGAGAAGGTTGTCGATAATGGAACAGGGGTCGACCAAGCCGGCAGGATATACCCACGCCGGGGTCGTGTCGGCGAGTTTGATTATCCGGCCGTCAAATCCCCAGCCTGATAAAAAAAAGACCGGTCTCGCGGTTGGACAAATTTTTTTTGTGTCAAAATTAGTATTAATCTGAAAAGTTGATATAATATTTTTGTGGATCATTGCGAATTGTCAGAACTGTTAATATGTGAAGTTTTGTTTTTGAGCGAACCCTTTAATCCTGGGAAAAAAATTCGTACCGGAAGGAGATGAAAATGGCCATTAAACAACGCCTCGGCGAAATTTTAGTTAATAAAGGTTTGGTAACTCCAAGTGAGGTAGATCAGGCGCTCCGGCTGCAGGTCGGGGGAAACCGCCGTGTGGGTTATCTTTTGATCCAAATGGGATTTATCACGGGAGACCAGCTCCTGGAAGCCCTTTCAGATCAGCTTGATGTCCCGATCATAACAATCAAAGATCAATTTTCTCCGGCAGTAAAAAAGATATTGCCAAGGTATCTGTGTCGGAAGTACAGCGTTTTGCCGTTGGCTCTTGAAAAAAACAAGGTATTGAACCTGGCCATGCTGGATCCGCTGGATGATCAGGCCATTGCCGACGTGGAGGCCTTTTCAGGCATGGCAGTGAAACCGGTTCTTGCCAGGGAGACCGACATCACAAACTCGATTGTCGAATATGTGCCGTTTTCTGCAAAGGATATCTTTAACCCGCAAATGTACGGCCGAGCTACAAAAATCATTTCATCGATCGCGGTTCTGCTGTTGCTGGTCGTTGGATATTTCATGTATCAGAATATTCAAACGGAAAAATTCGGAACTGTCTCAACGGTCGACAATTCAACGATTTTTAAAAATCATGATCTCATGGTCGGTGTGGATCAGAGTGGAAAAGTAGCTCTTCTCGGCCACGGCGCATATTCAAAAGGCTACTATAAAGTGTCTTTTGACAGTATTGAATTCATGGACGACTTTATTAAAAAAAAGGAAAAGGACTTCTCGGAAAAACAGTCTGACTGGCTTGACTGGGTCATAAATCAGAACGTGCCGAGAATGGGCTGAGCAAATCCTAACCCGGATAAACCGGAATTTTTTAATAAAGGTCCTGGACTATTTTCAGTACCTCCCTGAGTTATAAGTACCTTCACGAAAATAAAACATGTGAGGAAACAATCATGATAATCATTCCCCCTTCTTTT
>JAIWHJ010000532.1:0-2046 GCA_048629695.1 Promethearchaeota archaeon | reverse complement strand
GGACAGGGAAAAAAATATATCTGAGTACTCCCTCACTTGCCGCACACCGCTATGGACCTCTGGATATTTTTCCCGAAATATTAGGAAGGATTGTAGAAAATGATGTGTTTCTTCGTCTGAGAGAAATGGATGAAGCCCTGACATTCTGGAGGGTTGGCAGGCAGGAAATTGATTTCATTTTTCATGTGCAGGACGCCGTGTTCCCTGTGGAATGTAAAACCGGGCGGTTAAGATCCAGTGATACCCGTTTAATCCGATCTTTATCAGAAAAGTTGGGGGCGCCCTTTTCAGTGATGGTTACATCCGATACATTCGATTTTTCAGACCCATCGATCCTGCGTGTGCCGGCCTTTATGCTATAGGAACGAAATAACGATTTTTCGCTGGCAGGGCCGGGGGGTTGTTTTTGACTTGTTTGTTGAGCGTGAGACACTGTTCAAGCTCATGCTTCTTAAGCAGCATTATCTATTGAGGCAATTCCGGCTATCGGCAAATCAGGATGGTTTTGAACAGATGTCAAATAATGCGCTAATCAACATAATGACACCACTTTAAGGATGTCCCCCCTTTATCCCCAAAGAGCGCTGGATTTTAGCCAGGCTAAGTAATCTACATCATCAATCTGCTTTGCCCCAGGTCAATGCAAGCCAGAGGTTTTCCATAGAATTGTCATCAAGATATAGGGTGAACTCTCCGGTTGGTGCCGGGAGAGAGATGTTCGTCAGGTTGCCGCTCAGGATGTCACCAAAAGACCTGTCTATGACCAGGTTGTCCTCATTTCCCGTCCCGTCGGGTTGATCGAACATCACCACCTTGGATTTCGTTTCTTGGGTGGGTTTGGCAAAGAGATCAACCCGTCTTATAGTGTCCAATCTGCCTCGGCTCCAGAAGGGATAGTGTTCTTCCTCCAGGTTGAGGGTTAGTTTAGCAACGCCAGTATCACCTTCAACTGCAATGCTTTTGAATGCAGCCCAAGCGCTTGGGAACTCATGTCGCACAGAGAACAGCCGCACTGATCCGGCGGCCTGAGCTTCATCAATGCAAGCATTGAGATTGTCTAATGCGCCAATGCGAAGCGAATCGCCCCCTTCACGGGCTGTGTATCGAATATGCAGGATGATATCGGAGATCGTATCATAGTCAAACTGGCACGGCTCGTAATTGCTTGGATCGGCCGGCAATTGAAGCTGCCATTCGCTGATGGCTCCCGATCCTTCAAAGGGCAGGTAACGTTCGTCATGAAGATTGGTTTCGAACATTCCACTGTCGTTTTGAGCGGAACTGGTGACGATCGATTGCAGACTGCCGAAGTGATCGCTGAACCGAGGATCTTCGCTGCCATACCTTTTGTAAGGGTCTCCGCTGCTTCCGATCAGCAAGGCGTTTTTGCGGATCGAGCTTTT
Source organism: Promethearchaeota archaeon (assembly GCA_048629695.1). Lineage (GTDB taxonomy): Bacteria > Desulfobacterota > Desulfobulbia > Desulfobulbales > DAOVYS01 > DAOVYS01. The sequence goes on along the minus strand of JAIWHJ010000532.1, from coordinate 643 downwards.
CTGCAATGTAAGCGTGCAATTAACACTGCTGTAGGGGCCGGTCACGCAGGGGATGCTTATTGCAACCGACTTGATGCGCCGGAAATAGTGCCCGGGACAGTCCATATCGAAAAGAGCCTCGGGCAACGCTACCGTGCAGCTCCCTGTAGAACGTAACTGTATCAGCGCCAGCGGATTGACCTGCAACAGGCTGACGTGTTTGGTCAGTTCGTACTCGCGGCGGTTCTGATCGTGGTAGGCCATCTCCATGCGCTTGATGTCAAGGTAGAGTTTCTCTCCGGCCAAAAGCCCTTCTTTGCCGGCAAGGTACCCGAATTGAAGGAAACTCAAGGTCGGATCCCCGAGTTCGTGCTGCAGAGCGCGTTCGGCTTTTTTGGCGATGTCGAAAGCAAACTGGAAGACCTGCCCGTACAGGCCTTTTACTTCGCGTTTCATCCAGGCGTAAAAGCCCTGGGTACTCGTCTTCGTATGTTTGACATCTCCAACCGGAGTTTCTTCTCCACTGAGAAAATGTTCGATTTCCTCGGCATATTTTATTTGCGTTTGGTGATTTCTCAACTCCAGATCGGTAATCAGTGCACGGATTTGTGCTGCCTGGATCTGCTTATGGATTTGAATGATTTCCCCTGCAGCAAGGTTACTC
>JAIWHJ010000531.1:0-2052 GCA_048629695.1 Promethearchaeota archaeon | reverse complement strand
GCATCATCGAGCTTTTTTTTGTAAAAAGAGGAGCCATTGTATGCATGATTAACTGTCCATTTCAGGCCGTTAAGCTGGTGGGTTTGCAATTCGTCCAAGTCTTTAAAAGCAGGCATATAAGTTTCTGTCATGTCATGTTCTCCGGTTTTAGGAACATTTTTTAAAGGTCTCATATTGTCACCGGTTTCGCAGAAAGTCAAGCCACTTAGGAAGGCCATGATTCACCATCAAAAAAGTAAAAAACCTCATTGACCTTTAGGAATTAACCATAAAATAAGACCATATCTTGCCCCATGAATTTACTACAGATTTGTGAGCATTTTTATCAAAATAGTTATTGACATTGAATAGTTGTATACCGTATACGGTATACGAGTTGTTATTGCAATAAAAATTTATCTGTTTTTTAAATGGATAAGTTTATAGAACTTTTCAAGGACCGCAATATTTTATCTGCTAAACATGCAATCACTCTCCAGTTCATGGCCTTATTAAAGCATATCTTAACACAAGGACATTGATCATGACCTCAAAAACACACCAGAAAGAACTTGAAAGATTAAAGAGCCTTCAGCAGAGAGCATTCATGGGGGGCGGCCAAAAAGCAATAGATCGCCAACGTTCAAAAGGAAAACTGACCCCAAGGGAACGGCTCGGCCTGTTGTTTGACCAAGACAGTTTTGTCGAGTTAAATGATTTGGCCGAAAGCCAGTGCATGGATTTTGGCATGGAGAAAAAAAAAGTTCCCGGCGATGGTGTGGTAACTGGTTATGGTACCATTGACGGACGGTGCGCCTTTGCATATGCACAGGATGCAACGGTTCTGGGCGGATCGGTCGGGACTATCCATGGCCGGAAGATCTGCAGAATCATTGATGAGGCCCTGAAAGTGAAAGCCCCTTTGATCTCCCTGAATGATTCCGGCGGGGGTCGGCTTCATGAAGGCTTTTTTGCCTCCAAGGGAGTGGCCGGCATGTTCTTGAGGAATACAGCTGCATCCGGGGTTATTCCCCAGATATCCTGCATCATGGGGCCCTGCGCCGGCGTATCCGTGTATTCACCGGCATTGATGGATTTTATCATCATGGTTGAGAAACAGAGTCAGATGTTCATCACCGGCCCCAAAGTGATCCAGGATGTGACAGGGGAAACCGTGAACTTGGAGGAGCTTGGTGGTGCACACGTTCACAGCCGCGTCACGGGGCAGGCCCATTTTGTCACAAAAACGGATCAGGAAAGCATTACGTTGATCCGTTACTTGTTAGGCTTTCTACCATCCAATCATGACGAAGCCCCACCTTCATACACCTGCAACGATGATCCGGAAAGAAAAAATGACAACCTGACCGAGATTGTGCCGGCAGATTTTAAAAAAGCCTATGACATGCATCAGGTCATTACCGAAGTGGTGGACAATAATGAATTTTTAGAAATCTTGCCTGAGTTTGCACCCAATATCATTACGGGACTGGCACGCCTTGACGGAAATACCCTTGGAATAGTTGGCAACCAGCCGTCCATCATGGCCGGATGCCTGGATTATCATTCTTCAGACAAGGCAGCGCGATTTATCAGGTTCTGTGACTGCTTTAATATCCCCCTGGTAAATTTAGTGGATGTGCCCGGATATTTCCCGGGGGTTGACCAGGAACATGCCGGTATCATCCGGCATGGTGCCAAAATGCTGTATGCCTATGCAGAAGCCACGGTACCCAAGATCACACTTGCATTAAGAAAAGAATACGGAGGGGCTGTCATGGCCATGTGCTGCGCTGGAATTGGGGTAGACCTGATGCTGGCCTGGCCAATAGCCCAGCTCGTTGTACTTGATACTGCGGCAGCCATAAATATCGTATACCGCAAGGAAATCCTGGCAGCAGATGATCCGGAAGCATTCAGGAAACAGAAAATCGAAGAATATGATTACAAGTATTCAAATCCGTTTCATGCCGCCTCCAATATGCTGGTAGACCGGATTATCGAACCTTCTGAAACCCGAACCCAGATCATCAAAGGGCTGAGAATGCTGAAAAACAAGAGACGGCCAAAACA
>JAIWHJ010000530.1:0-2056 GCA_048629695.1 Promethearchaeota archaeon | reverse complement strand
ATCCCAAAAAGGGCAAATATACTGCCTGTATCAAGGTGATAGATGTTTTCGGGTGTGATACAAGCATAACTATGAAGGTGAAAATATGAGCACTCCAGTAATCAACCTTGCCGCCCTTGAACCTCTTTATGCACCTCACGAAGAACCGAATTTTCACAGGGTTCGCTCTGAAAAAGGTCAACCCGCAAAAGTTGTCAAGGGACGCAGGCCTTCCGTCATTTCCATTGCACAGAACCTTCGGACTTTTTTAAAAGCCTGGCGAGAAAGCGATTATGCAGGTGCTTCCGATACGACGCGAGAGCTGCTTTACCACTGGTTTGAACAGGATCATATTGTTGAAACTCCAAACGGGGAACGTCTTCCGTTTCGCTATTATTTTTGCCAGCGGGAATCGATTGAAACGCTGATTTATCTTTTTGAGGTCAGGGGAACAAGAAATCTGTCCGCTACCATTGCTGAATTTGGCGGAGAAGACAGGGAAACCGCAGCGCTCGGTGTAAATCCGGATGATGACCAGTGGGCCAAATATGCATTCAAAGTTGCGACAGGCGCCGGCAAAACAAAGATCATGAGTCTTGCCGTTGTATGGAGTTATTTTCATGCCTTGCGGGAGAGCGATTCTCCAATGACAAAACATTTTGTTGTAATTGCGCCGAATCTGACGGTTTTTGAACGCCTTAAGGAAGACTTTGGCAACGGCATTATTTTTGACAAGGATCCGTTAATTCCGGTTGCATGGCGCGGAGACTGGAATCTTTCCGTAGTGTTGCAGGATCAGGCAAGCGGAGCGTCAACCGGCGGCACGCTTTACCTTACAAACATTCACAGGCTGTATGACACAAACAAACGCAGAAAAAAAGGGAATGCTGAAACATACGACTGGATGGGGCCTGCTGTTTCCAGACAAAAAGCCCTTGATACTGGCCGGGAACTTCGAAAGCGGATTACAGGCCATGACCGTATAATGATATTAAACGACGAGGCTCATCATCTTTGGGATCCTGGGTCGGCATGGAATGAAGCAATCGGCTTTTTGCACAATGAGATCAATGAAAAAACAAGAGAAGGGCTTGTTGCTCAGCTCGATTTTTCAGCAACACCAAAAGATAATCACGGACGCATTTTTCAGCATGTGGTCTGCGACACACCTCTTGGGGAAGCAGTGGACGCGGGAATTGTAAAAATCCCGATTATCGGGCGCGGCGAAGGGTTGTCCGAACGTACGAGCAATGATGCATCGGAACGTTTTGAACAACACTTGATGATGGGATACCAGAGGTGGCTTAAATCAAAAGAGGAATGGGAAAAAAGCGGTAAAAAGCCGCTGCTTTTTGTTATGGCGGATAATACTGAGGCCGCGGATCAGATTGCAACCCGTTTAAATACAGATCCTTTATTTGATCAATTAAATGGAAAGACTATCAATCTGCATACAAACCTGAAAGGTAAAATAAAGTGGATAGGCGGCAAAAAAAGAGGCTATCCGGTCTTTGTTGAAAGTGAAAAGGAAATCAAAGAAGATGATCTGGCAGCGCTGCGTGAACTGTCCCGCGATCTTGATTCAGGCAAAAGCCCATACCAGTGTATTGTTTCCGTCCTTATGCTAAGGGAAGGCTGGGATGTCCGCAATGTTACAACCATTGTTCCGCTTCGCCCCTATACTGCAAAGGCTAATATCCTGCCGGAACAGACCCTGGGACGCGGTTTAAGGCGTATGACTTCTCCAGGCGGGGCTGCTGAACTTGTTACTGTTGTTGAGCATAATGCATTTGTAAGCCTTTATCAATATGAACTTAGCCAGGAAGGCGTTCCGATTGAGGTAGTTGATGTTGACAAGGTTCCAAAGAGCACGGTTACAATATGATTTATCTGCACATCCAGAAACAGGCGCTCAACTTTTACAAACAGTTTGATTTAATTAAAAAGATTTCAGATGGTGCAGTATTATTTGTTTTTGGGGATTCTTCTGTTTGGATACCCAAAAGTTTAATTGAAGATGCTGACAACTTAATAAAGACGCGCGTATTTATTCCCTGGGCCTGTTTTTTACTGAATT
>JAIWHJ010000529.1:0-2063 GCA_048629695.1 Promethearchaeota archaeon | reverse complement strand
GGAGTGCTGACGAATATTTACTCAGGATTCCCAGTCCGGTCGTAAGAACAGTTCGGTTAGTTGTTTGCGCGTGACTGATGCCGGCGCTTCGGCAAGCGGGCAGGCGGCTTTCTGGGTCTTTGGAAATGCGATCACGTCACGGATGGTATTCCGGCCTGCCAGAATCATCAACAGCCTGTCAAGGCCAAAGGCGATCCCGCCATGAGGCGGCGCTCCCAGGTCCAGGGCCTGGAGAAGAAAATCAAATTTTTCCGTTGCCTCCGCCTCATCGATTCCAAGGGCTGAAAAAATCCTTTCCTGCACAGCCTTCTGATGGATACGGATACTTCCGCCGCCGATCTCGACTCCGTTCAGGACCAGGTCATAGGCCCGGCTCCTGACTTTGCCGGGTTCGGATTCAAGCAGATCAAAATCATCCTCATGGAGCGCTGTGAACGGATGATGAACAGCAGTGTAACGCTTTTCATCGTAGTCATATTCCAAGAGCGGAAAATCGGTGATCCAGAGGAAATTATACGTTCCCGGTTTAATAAAGTCCAAACGCCGCGCCAGTTCCAGCCGCAATTCCGCTAAGGCTTGATGAACGATTGCAGGCTGATCGGCAATAAAAAAGATAAGATCCCCAGGCTCGGCTTCCAGGGTTTTGGACATATTGTCCCGTTCATTATCCGTGAAAAACTTGGCGATCGGGGACTGCCATTCTCCTTCCGGCTTGATCTTGACCCAGGCAAGCCCCTTGGCGCCGAAGCGACCGACAAATTCCGTTAAATCATCAAGTTCCTTGCGCGAGAATGTGGCGCAGCCTTTTGCGTTAATACTCTTTACAAGGCCTCCCTTTTCCACCACACTCCTGAATACCTTGAAGCTGCAATCCCTGACCACGTCGGTCAGGCTTATAAGTTCCAGGCCAAACCTTGTATCCGGCTTGTCTGTTCCGAAACGGTCCATGGCTTCCCTGTAACTCATTTTCGCAAACGGCAGCTCAAGATCAAGGTCGAGTGTTGTTTTAAAGAGGCTGCTCATGAGCCCTTCGGAGATACGAAAGATGTCTTCTTCCCGAATAAAGGAAAGCTCCATATCGATCTGTGTGAATTCAGGCTGCCTGTCGGCCCGAAGGTCTTCGTCCCTGAAGCATTTTACTATCTGGAAATACCGGTCCATACCGGCCACCATGAGGAGCTGCTTGAATAGCTGAGGCGACTGGGGCAGGGCATAAAATTTGCCTGGATTGACCCGGCTCGGCACCAGGTAATCGCGGGCCCCTTCCGGCGTGGACCTGGTCAGGACCGGTGTCTCGATTTCTAAAAAATTCTCATTGCTTAAAAATAATCGGATCGCCTGAACGGCCTTATGCCTTAAGATCAGATTTTCCGCCATGCCCGGGCGTCTTAGATCAATGTAACGGTACTTGAGCCGAAGATTCTCAGATACATGCGTGTCTTCATCAAGTGGAAACGGAGGAGTTTTACTCTTGTTAAGGATGCGCAGCTCATCCACAAGAATCTCTATCTCTCCTGTCTTGAGGTTCGGATTCGTCATGCCCTCGGGCCGCATTTCCACTCTGCCCCTTACCGCGAGCACCCACTCACTTCGAAGATCATGCGCCTTTTTATGGACCTTTGCATTGAGTTCAGGATTAAAAACAACCTGTGTAAGACCCCAGCGGTCCCTGAGATCTATAAAGATGACCCCTCCGTGGTCACGGCGCCGCAGCACCCAACCCATGAGGGTCACTTCCTCTCCGATATTGCCTGCGCCAAGTGCATCACATTTATGACTGCGCCTGAGTGGGCCCATGGATTCCATTGGACTGCGCTCCTTTAGGAACAGGTCGAAAATAAATTAACCAAAATTCCATCTCATCTTCAGGCCATCTTCGGCCGGCTCTCAATCACAAAATCCTCAACGTAGCCCTGCTACGCCTGCGGTTTTGTTCAATCGAGCCGACCAAATCTAACCTAAAGCTGAGCGTAATTTTGCTCAATTTATTTCCTCTCTGTTCCTTACCCTGAGTTTTTGAGAAGTTACAGTCCTCGATGACATGAAAAATGCCGACGAAGACA
>JAIWHJ010000528.1:0-2066 GCA_048629695.1 Promethearchaeota archaeon | reverse complement strand
TTTGCCCGAAAAAAGGGTATTCCCCACACCCAACTCATGGCTACCTGGCTTCACGAAAGAATCGAACAAGAAAAGGAGATTGCTCCCAACTAATTTTACGTCTCAAAGGGCTACTTAACGAAAAATCAGAAAGCAGAGCCAAACAATGAGCGTTGGGATCATGGCGGCCTTCAGAATTTGGATTGGTGAAACACCTTCACTAAAATATTTTTTTAGAATCGATTGACCGGCCGGGTTCGGTGCATTTGCTATCACGGTTAATCCGCCGCCTGCAACCGCACCGGCCACCACGGAGTATTTGAGGCTATCCGTAAATCCGGGCACTAAAGTACTCAGGTAAGTGATGGCTGCATTGTCATTAAATGCGGTCAGGATGGTTGCGCAAAGCATAAGCGGAATTTCTTTCATGTGACCGAGAACCGGCTCGATCCACCAGCCTTGAACGCCGCCGTGAATGACCAGGGCCCCCAGAAAAAACCCGACCAGAATCGGCTGCCTGAGGTCGATCAGGTTTTGATAGGGCGAAGCGACCACCGAAAAGCCGAGGAAAAAAAGCAGTGCGGAAATAAAGAGTGGCGGATGATGGGCATTAACAATTATCGAGGTCAGGAAGAGTACGTGGACGAGTGTCACCCAACCGGGCACCGGGTCATCGCGGCTGTCCCACTTCGGATCAATAAACGGCGGACGCTTTTCTACGGGCAAGAGGCCGGGTATGAATTCCTGTAATTTAAGCAGTTTAATCTCCTCAAACCGCTGATCAAAAGCTTCTTTTACCAGTGACGGGTCATAACCTTTCTTGAGTATGCGGGGTAAATATTGAGTTTCCAGGCGGCCCTTGATTTCCTCAATAAATTTATCAGCTTGCTGTTCAAAGGTAGTTAATAACCCCATCTTTTGGCTAATAGCGGGCCCCATTTTCTCCCATTCGACTTTCATGTCCGTGCGTCCCATGAACGTGTGCTGGATTTCATCCTTGAGGCTCCGCAGTTGGTGTTTTTTCTCCAGTCGCGTCAATTCGCTGCGAAAGAGGAAAAAGTAAAGACCGTTAGAGATGACCATACCGATAACCGCCTTCCAGCCGAAGTGTGCGAGCATGTGCCCCATTCCCCAGTCCCAGAGGCTGGCCACCATCAGAACCGGTGGCGCGGCAAAATGGGTCATGGTCCCACCCACCGAGATATTGACAAACAACAAACCGATGGTGGCGTATTTAAAATTCTCACTTGGCTCTAACTCGTACAGTTTGTGGGCCAGCAGCAATGCTGAAATGGTCATGGCGGCCGGTTCCGTGATCAAAGATCCCAGCATCGGGCCGATGGTCAGTATCGTGAACCACCAGGCACTTAAAGTGCCTCCCAGCAGGCTGGCGATTCTCTGCATGATGGCCTCCGACAGTTTCAAAATAGGCCGGGTTGCTGCCAGCGTCATGACCGTCACGACAAACATGGCCTCTGTAAAATTGACACGATAACTGATGTAATCGATCCATGTTTTCCGGTCGTAAAAAATAAAAATTGCCAATGTCAGGGCAATGACCCAGAGTCCGAAAACAACTTCCACTTCCCCGAGGAAATGAAAAAGTCTTGCTCCGTGATGTATTGAATATTTTTCGGCAAGACCTTCCTTTATTTTTTGTTCGTGCCGGCGTTCCCATTTATGGGCAATCTTTAAAAATTTGTCTGTCAGAAAGGTATGAATAATTGCGCACAGGAAAATCAGGGTGGCAAACAGGTTAAACGGTTCCTGTTTGACCCGGTTTTTCAGGATGGTGGGGATACTTTCCACATCTGCATCGCCATAACTGTCAAGGCTGCGTGGAAACGTCTTGGCCTCGGCCTCTTTTGACGCTCCCAAAGCCCCTGCTCCTCCCACTATAGCAACAAAAAAAATAGAGAGAAAAATAATCAGCGAAGTTCTCCGGAGTCTTTCCGTTTTGAACCATTCTCTATGAAAAAATGAGATTTTATTCATTTTATAGGCATCCTTCACGACAAGTCAAAAGTAGTTTACACTTTGTTGATCTTGTATTTTGGCAGTGAAATTGGAAATTGGAAATTGGAAAA
>JAIWHJ010000527.1:0-2073 GCA_048629695.1 Promethearchaeota archaeon | reverse complement strand
TGGCTGTGTTGGACTAAAGTCCCACTTCCGACAAATATAACAAAATAGCATTTTATCTTTTGCCGAATCCAAAGAAAAAAAATTTTTGAGACATGATGGACAAAGAATTCTCGATCGTTGAACAGCGCTTTAAACTGATTCGAAATTATATCGACCGGATGCCTAGTCTCTCTACTACGGTGACCAAGGTACTGGATGTTTGTAACCGTCCAAACACATCCGCGAATGATCTCAACCGGGTAATCTCTCTTGATCCTGTTCTGACCGGTCAGGTCTTAAAGCTTATCAACTCAGCCTATTATTCCCTTCCAAACCAGATCACTTCTCTTGCACGGGCCATCATTATGCTGGGCCTTAATACGGTTAAAAACCTGGCATTAAGTACGGCAATCATCGGGAGCATGGGAAAGGAAAAAATGTCTCGGGGCCTTCCTATGGACACATTCTGGACTCATTCCCTCTGCGTGGGCGTAACATCAAAGGCAATGGCCGCTAAAAATGGGATTCCGGTCTCATTACGGGAAGAGTATTTCGTGGCAGGCCTGCTGCATGACCTGGGAAAGATCCCTTTGGCAAGCTGTTTCCCGACCGATTATGACCAGGTACTTGAACTTGCCGAGCTGCAACAGGGCGCCCTGCACCGGGCAGAGACCATGATCCTGGGTTTTGATCACAGTATGACAGGGAAGATGATTGCCGAAAAGTGGCAGCTGAGCGGTCCTCTGATGTCTTCGCTCTCTAATCATCATGAACCGAACGGTGCGACCGTGGAGGACAGCAACATTGTTACCACGGTGGCGCTTGCGAATATATACGCCAATATTTTTGAGATAGGCTCGGCAGGAGATTCCTTCCCGGAAGGACCCGTGGTTTTTGATATTCTGGAACAGGCGGGTACGACCTGGGGTGACGTAACAAAACTGCATGAAACCGTGCATGGCGAGGTAGAAAAGGCCCAGGTTTTTCTAAAGGTTTCCACGGGGGGGTAGTTGTCATGAAGATCAAATTCCGGGGTGTGCGCGGGTCAATTCCGTGTCCCGGTCCCAACACGGTTAAATACGGCGGCAACACCGTATGCATTGAATTACGCATCAAGGAGACGGACAGGCTCATCATCATTGATGCCGGATCAGGGATCAGGGAACTCGGCAACTATATGCTGGAGCATGATTTGCCCAAGGGTCCGATTAAAACCGAGATATACCTTACTCATACGCACTGGGATCATATAATGGGGTTCCCTTTTTTCCCCCCCATTTATATCCCGAAAACGAAACTGAAGATCTACGGGCCTGTTTCCTATGAACAGGACACCCTGGAAAAGATCGTCGGCGGGCAGCTGACGTATCGCTATTTCCCGGTACGGGAGGCCGAACTGGGAGCGGAAATCGAGTATATTCAGCTCAAGGAAGGAAATTTTGACCTTGGCGATGGAATTACACTTATCACGAAATACTTAAACCATCCTATCCTCTGTCTTGGGTATCGTTTTGAATATAGGGGCAAGGTCTTTTGCACCTGCTATGATACCGAGCCGTTCCAGAATCTTTTCAGCACCAACCCGGAAGACCCATCCTATGATGAAGCCATGGCCGAAGAAGGCGCCATGGTGGCGGAGGAGCAGAATAAAAGCGTAGAAAATTTTATCGCCGGAGCGGACCTTCTTGTTTATGATACCCAGTACACCATGGAAGAATATGAGTCATCCAAGGCGGGCTGGGGACACAGCTCCTTTGAATACGCCATTGCAGCCGCCAATCGCGCCGGAGTGAAATCAATGGCATTTTTTCATCATGAGCCATTGCGTACGGATGCGCAGATTGACGAACTTGCCGAATTTTACTGCGAGCCGGGCAAGTACGGCCCCACCAGGACTTTTTTTGCCCGCGAGGAGATGGAGATTGAGTTATAGATTCCGGGTGCAATACAAAAAAGTGACAAATTAATGTTTGGCTTGTTCGCAGTGTTATGTTCAACGTTAACGTGCTCGTGAACGTACACGTTAACGTGTTTGGCATAACTTCGTAAGCATTGAAACAATACGTGTAAGTAATGTCTTGATGTATCGGAAAA
>JAIWHJ010000526.1:0-2073 GCA_048629695.1 Promethearchaeota archaeon | reverse complement strand
GGCTCCTGGCGGGCTCTCCGCGATGACCTTCAACTATCTGGTGACGATTACACAACCATGGACCCCGAATCCGTGGACTCCCTGACGCCTAAGGGGACGACCCTCGAATTGGAAGGTACACACTACAAGGTGAATCCTTCTGAAGCTACTCTTACCGATGCTGTTCTGGGATCTGCCTCAACGTGCTTCCGGACCGTGTTTCCAAGAGTCCCCTCCGTAGACCAGTTGCGGCAGACCATAGCCGCTGGTGATGACTCTCATATGAACGTTCTCGTGCTGAACATCGACGGCCTCTTTGAACTCAGGCAACGGCCGCCTTTTGACATCACTCGAAACGATCCTTCGGTCGTCGTGCGCCACGAGACTTTCGCAGCCGGTAATGGGTACGTTGGCCCACAGGCTGCCCGTTCAAGGCAGCTTATCAATGATCTCTACGACTCCTCTATCGAGGCATGGCTGGAGCACCTCCGATCCGGGGATACTCAGAAATTTTCAGACTTGCCCAGCGAAATGAGCAGACAGCAGGTCTTAGCGGCATTGGAGACGCTCAGGCAAGACTGGCGGCCACAGTATTGATGCCTTGAAGAACCGAACCAAGCCCTGTAGTCGGATTGCCTACAGCCTCCGGCATCCGGCAACCGCTGAGGGCCGTCGTTGGGCTGAGAAAATTAAAGTATATGTCTGGTTTTTTCCAAAATGGATCTGCAGAAGACCAAGGTTACATTATTACAAGAGATTTAGAACACGCTCGTTCTTATCGAGAATACGTGGAATCTCTGTGGGAAGAATTCAAGCCTTTAGCTGATCGTCATTTTCTATCCGATGCAAAAGCTCATTTCTTAGAACGATTTTGGGAGATGTATTTAGTCAAAGCTTTGAATGTCGCTGGGTGGTCTCCTCATACTACAGGGGAAAAAGGTCCTGATTTCGTAATAAACCATTCTGGCAAGGAAATATTTGTTGAAGCTACCGCTCCTAGTGCTGGAGAGGGTGATGATGCTGTGCCAGAGATGAAATTAAGAACGGTACGGGCAGTACCAGAAAAGGAGATTATACTACGTTTAAGATCGGCGATATCCTCTAAGCTTGCTGCTTGGAAAAGATGGCTTTCACAAAAAATTGTCAGTAACGGCGACACGTTTGTTATTGCAATAAACGGTCGTCGTATTAGGGATGGTCTCGGTGATTCAGAGCCTCCATTCATTGTCAGGGCGGTTTTTCCTATAGGGCCGCTTGTGGCCGTCTGGGACAAGTCAGAACATGAAGTTGTAGAGACCTATTATGATTATCGGGACAGTTTGACTAAAAAATCAGGCGCTAATGTTGAAACGGATATATTCTTATCATCTGCATTTAGTGATGTTTCTGCTGTAGTTTATTCATTCGTTAATGCTGCAAACTACTCTCAGATTGAAGGTCAGGACTTCCGGTTAGTTCATAATCCAAAGGCAACTAACCCATTACCGAAAGGCTTCTCTAAAATAGGGAGAGAATATTGGCTGTCTGATAACGAGGTTGTAAATTATAACTGGAATGAAAGATCCGAGCCCAACAAATCACTGGAGCTAACGGAAGAAGGCCGTGCGACTTCGGATAGGCCGGAGTAAGGCATAGATAGACAGCCGTAGCTCAATTCAACCGTTACCGCGCCTTTTGATCTCTGCTATAAATCAAACATTCAGCTTTATTCACAGACGGTTGCGATATTGATATGTAATCTGCAACATAATTAGATGCTCATTGTAGAATGTCAGAATAAATGAATAAGAAACACAGGTAAATTTTCAGATTGCCTTGACAAATAGAGAAAGATTATCAGAATAAATTAGCCTCTTTTTAGAGGCTTTTTTTTTATTGGTAAAGGGCGGCGGGTTTAGGGCCCGTATCACCCTTTCAAAAACGGGGATCAAAGATTGATCCCACATGGATGATGCTATGATAATCTTTTTTTCTGTTGTTCTCAAGGATCTTTTTATCAAAGGCCGTGATTATCCGTGGCCTATGCCTGACTGGTGTCCGCGCTGCAATAGCTGTAAATTGTGGGGGCAGGGTTTTGCCGGCGCTTTCTGATGA
>JAIWHJ010000525.1:0-2073 GCA_048629695.1 Promethearchaeota archaeon | reverse complement strand
CTATCATGCAGCTCAGGAATGCGGAGATAAAAAACGCTGAAACAGAAAAAATCCAGATCATCCCGCCCCCTGGGACGGCTTGCGGTACCATTGCACCATCTCGCCAATGGCTGACAAAAAATCCCGCGCAGGAGCGTAGCCGAGTTCTTTCCGGATCCTGTCGCAGGAATAACAGGCCGAACCAAGCAGCCGGTCCACGGCCTCCGTATTCATGGGAAACGATTTTTTCGTCTGCAGATCGGTCAAGTTGGTTTTTTTAGAACAGGTGAGGAGGGACGTTGGTAACTTTGATAATTTATTCTTCAAAAAGCCCCTTTTTTTGATCGTTCAATCAAACAATTCAGAATGCGTGCCAAGGCGAACCGGTCTAAGTTCGAAATCTGATATTGTATAAATCAGTAGCCAGTCAGGTTCAATATGGCATTCCCGAAAATCTATCCAATCTCCTTTCAGTTTGTGGTCTTTGTGCTTTGAAGGCAAGGGAGCAGGAATGGCCAACTGTTCAAGAACCTGTTGCAGTTTTTTTATATTTCGACTCTGTTTTGCGGCTCTTTTCAAATCTTTTTTAAATCTGGATGTCGGACGAATCGGCAGCATCAAACTTTCAGATCTTCAAACATTTTTTCTACGCTATCGTATCTTTTCCCCTTGCCGTCTCTTGCGTCCTTCATTGCCTGGAGCGTATTTTTATTTGGAAGACGCAAATCAAATGGAATACCCTGATGAGCAATAATCTGCCGATAAAACATTTCATACGCAGCAGAAATGGAAATTCCCAGTTCTTTAAGAATGGCCTCAGCCTTTTCTTTTATTTCCGGCGTAAGTCTTGCGTGTGTCATTGCCGTTTTTGCCATTTGCTATTTCCCTCCCTTTTTTGTATTGTACTTTTTTTGTATACCAAAACGGTACACATCGGCAATCGATTTGTCAAGATACTTTTTTTCAACTGATCGAGAAAAGATTAGCAAGAGATAAGAAACGCTGAAACAGAAAAAATCCAGATCATCCCGCCCCCTGGGACGGCTTGCGGTACCATTGCACCATCTCGCCAATGGCTGATAAAAAATCCCGCGCAGGAGCATAGCCGAGTTCTTTCCGTATCCTGTCGCAGGAATAACAGGCCGAACCAAGCAGCCGGTCCACGGCCTCCGTATTCATGGGAAACGGCCTGCCAAAAATCCGGCCCGCCAGATCACCCGCATGTCCGGCAAGCCGAAAAATTCCCGCAGGCACTGTCCATTGAGGCGCTCGTTTTCCAAGCGCCGTGCATATATACTGATAAAGTTCGTGAGTCGAGTAATCCCTTGAGTCCGTCACTATATATGTCCTTTTGTGGGCATTTTCGTTTTCCGCGGCAAGAAACGCCGCCTGGATAAGATCATCAACATGGACCAGAGACCGCCTATTGCCGGTCTCCGGCACGGGAGGAAACCTGTTGTTGTCAATTGCTTTCATCATGCGCAAAAGATTGCCCTTTACGCCTGGACCATATACCAGAACCGGCCTCAAGTTGCAAACATGCATCCGACCGGATTCACCGGCAGAGAGAACCCGTTGTTCCGCCTCCCGTTTAGAGCGGCCATAAACATCATCAGGAATCGCGTCCCACTTCTCATCCACGCACCTGTCGCCCGGTTCTCTCATTGCCTTTGTACTGCTGAAAAAAATAAACCTGCGCACTCCCGCGGCACGGGCCATTGAAAGAAGTGATTCTGTTGCTTCAAGATTCACACTCCAATAAATATGTTCCATCTCTTTTGCAGGCTTAAAGGAATGCGCAACACCGGCAAGATGAAAGACCGTATCAACTCCGTCCATGAGCCCCTGCGGAAGAGAGTCCTGACCCAGCCTGCAAAATGCGGATTCATCCCATGGCCCGGAAGAAGCGGTGCGCAGTAAAGCCCTGACTCTTATGCCGCGATCCTTCAGGCGGCGGCACATATGAAGGCCTATGAATCCGGCGGCGCCGGTCACAAGAACAACGGATTCCATGATTCAATTTTCCGTAAGTTATTAGTATCTTACATTTAACTTTCGTGTTTTTTATAATCCGCTGGTAATCATAAAAAAACA
>JAIWHJ010000524.1:0-2073 GCA_048629695.1 Promethearchaeota archaeon | reverse complement strand
GCGGACCTGCATCACGTCCTACCATGGATATAGATCTTTTGGGAAAAATCGACAACAGGCTCGAAGTGATCATCGCCGCCATGAAAGATGCCTGCGGGATGGATGTCGAAACGGACGGCATCTCCTTCAACGCGGAGACGGTGGAGGCCGGCAGGATCACGGAGGATGCAGAATCCAAAGGTGTACGTGTCCGCGTTCAGGGCGGACTTGGCAACGCGCGAGTCTCCCTGCAGATCGATATCGGCTTCGGGGATGTGATCGTTCCGGGTTCCAGTAAGATAACGTATCCTGCGCTTCTTGACTTTTCAGCGCCAGAGCTGAACGGATACACCATGGAGAGCACCATCGCAGAAAAGTTCCAGGCCATGGTGAAGCTTGACGTTCTGAACAGCCGGATGAAGGACTTCTACGACATATGGATGCTGTCCCGCACGTTCGATTTCAAGGGTGAAACATTGGCCGAGGCGGTCGAGAAAACATTCGAGAACCGCAACACACCGATCACCATCGACCCCACAGCCTTTGATCCTTCGTTTGCGAAAGACGGGGAAAAAAGGCTCAATGGCAAGGATTTATCAGAAAGGCCAAGCTTGCTGACGCGCCAGAGGCCTTTGAGGATGTTGTCGAGGCCGTCAAAATGTTTATCCACCCCCTTGTAGTCTCGCTTACGCAGGAACGTCCGTTTCGTAGTGTCTGGGCCGCCCCCGGCCCTTGGCGATGATGGAAGCATTCGGCATTACAGGATCAGCGGATGATACGTTTACCCGGTTTACGATTCCGCATGGCGCTTACAGGGCCGGGGAATATTATATTGAAGGAGATGCGTCGAGCGCATCCTCTTAAAGGAGTCCCCCATGCAAACAATTAGTAATAATTTTCCTAAGTTGCCTGATCGCATATCAGGACTGAAAGAAATATCCGATAATTTGTGGTGGAGCTGGCATCCGTCCGCCAGAATGCTCTTCAAGACTTTGCACCGGCGCATCTGGAAGGAAAGTATTCATAACCCTGATAAAATGATTAAAGAACTGCCTTTTGAGTTCCTTGATGCGGCAAGCCGGGATCCTCATTTTCTAAAACAGTATGATATAGTCCTTTCTCAATTTAGAAAATATATAGAAGATAAGGAATGTTTAACACTTAAAGATACTTGTTTATCAAGTAAGCCTGTTGTCGCCTATTTTTCCGCGGAATATGGTTTGCATCATTCTCTGCCGTTTTATGCCGGCGGTCTTGGATTTTTAGCCGGCGACTTTGTTAAAGAATGCAGTGATCTGAATATTCCCTTGGTTGCAATTGGGTTTATGTATCCGGAAGGATATGTCAGTCAACGGGTCAGCGCGGACGGGTGGCAGGAGAGTGTCAGTTTTCGTATGGATCGTGAGGCTGCTTCCATATCAAGATTAGCTGATGATAATGGCAAACCCCTTGTTGTTAAAGTACCTGTTATTGAACCTTCTATATATGTTGCAGTCTGGCAGGTCAGTGTTGGAGGTATTCCTCTTTTTCTACTGGATACTGATATTGACGAGAATGAGCCCTGGAATAGAGGTATTACCGCCCGGCTTTATACCGGAGATCTGGAGCAGCGTCTTCGGCAGGAAATTGTTCTTGGTATTGGCGGAGCTGAAGTATTGGAACAAATAGGAATCAAACACTCAATTGTGCACTTAAATGAGGGGCAGGCCGCTTTTTCCCTTTTGGAAAGGATACGAGATCGTCTTGCAGATGGTTTGTCATTGGAAAAAGCTCTGGAAAAAGTGAGAGAGAGAACTATCTTTACCACCCATACACCGGTGCCTGCCGGACATGATATTTTCCCATTTTATCTGATCGAAAAATACCTGCAACCATTCTGGACCTCACTGGGGTTTGATCGTGAAACATTTCTGAAATTGGGAACGCATCCTGATGAACAAGGCGCGGGTTTCAATATGACAGCCTTTGCTCTCAGGCTGTCAGGTTTTAAAAACGCGGTCAGTAAAAAACATGGCGAAGTGGCCAACCGTATGTGGCGGAATCTGTTTCTTGAACAACCTGAAAAAGAAGTACCTATCGATTCGATTACCAACG
>JAIWHJ010000523.1:0-2079 GCA_048629695.1 Promethearchaeota archaeon | reverse complement strand
GTATGCTGGGCAGCCTGATCGCCTCCCTGTGGAGTGCTGCCGAATATTTACATGCAATTTTTAATTTGACCTTTCTATTCCAGCTATTGTATCGTTGTTATTAGGGAAAAAAGAAAATCAGGCAGAGTCATTTTCAAAAGGATACGGCGATGAGCGCAAAAAAAGGAAAGGAAACAGGCAAACAGTCATCTTTGATTTTTGATTACTATACTATTGAAGAATTAAAAAAAGTCATTTTTCGTCACGTATTGAGTCTCCAGGGAAGAGACCCGGATCGTGCGAGCAATGGCGACATATATAGAGCGCTCTCCTATTCAATTCGAGATGTCCTGATTGAAAGATGGATTCAGACCCAGAAGGATTACTATACAAAAAAGCAAAAAAGGGTCTACTATCTCTCCCTGGAATTTCTAGTCGGCAGATCCCTTGGCAACAGCTTGATTAATCTAGGTTTTTTTGACAACGTATCAAAGACCCTGGAAGAGATAGGATATGACATTGGAGAAATGCGCGAGGAAGAGGAGGACGCAGCGCTTGGAAACGGCGGCCTGGGCAGACTTGCCGCCTGTTTTATGGATTCTCTGGCAACGCTCGGCATTCCAGGATATGGATACGGTATCCGCTATGAGTACGGGCTCTTTTATCAGAAATTGATAGATGGTTTTCAGGTCGAGTATCCGGACAACTGGCTGAGGGCCGGCACGCCATGGGAATTTGAAAGGATGCATACCCTTTTCCCTGTTGATTTTTATGGAAGGGTCAACAAGTACCGGGACGGAAACGGAAGGGACCGAAGCGAGTGGGTGGACACGGAAAGAGTCATGGCAATGCCCTGCGATATCATGGTGCCGGGATACATGAACGGAAATGTGATAAATATGCGGTTGTGGGTTGCAAAGGCGTCCCGTGAACTGGATCTCACATTTTTTAACAAGGGCGATTACATTTCCGCGGTTCACAGCAAGGTGAAGTCAGAGACGATTTCCAAGCTTTTGTATCCATCGGATGACATCCGCGAAGGCCAGAAACTCAGGCTGCAGCAGCAGTATTTTTTCGTGGCAGCCACATTTCAGGATATTTTCAGACGATTTAAAAAGAAAAATCCGACTTTTGACAATTTTGCGGATCGCGTTGCGGTCCAGTTAAATGACACCCATCCTGCTATCGCCATCCCGGAATTAATGCGGCTTCTGGTGGATCTGGAGGGGTTAGGCTGGGACAAGGCATGGGATATCTGCGTTAACACCTTTGGTTACACTAACCACACACTTATGCCCGAGGCGCTTGAGACCTGGCCGGTGGAAATGCTTGGCAAGATGCTTCCCAGGCATATCGAGATCATTTACGAGATCAACCGGCGTTTTCTGGACAAGGTGACAGCTCGTTATCCAGGGGATAGCGACAAGGTGCGGAACATGTCGTTAATCGACGAGGACCCGGTCAAGAGGGTTCGGATGGCCAACCTTGCCATTGTGGGCAGCCATTCGGTCAACGGCGTGGCGGCGCTGCATACTCATCTATTGAAAACCAAAATTTTCAAGGATTTTAACGAATTTTTCCCGGACAGATTCAACAACAAGACTAATGGGATCACCCAGCGCCGTTGGCTCCTGAAATGTAATCCCGCTCTCAGTTCCCTGATCACCAGCAAAATCGGGAATGAATGGATCACGAATCTGGATAAAATCAGGGGAATTGAGTCTCTTGCCGACAATCAGAGCTTTCAGGAGAAATGGATCGCTGTAAAGAGGAAAAACAAGAAGCGGCTGGGCAAATTGATCAGAAAGTTATGCGGGGTTGAAGTGAATCCTGATACCATGTTCGATGTTCAGATAAAACGTATTCACGAATACAAGCGGCAGTTATTGAACATCCTGCATGTTATTACGCTTTATCACAGGATAATTGATGACCCGAACGTGGATATTACTCCAAGGACCGTGATCTTCGGCGGCAAGGCTGCGCCGTCATACTGGAAAGCCAAGTTAATAATCAAGCTCATTACCTCGGTGGGGGACGTGGTTAATCGTGATGATCGTGTAAACGGAAAATTGAAGGTCGTATTTGTTCCGAATTACG
>JAIWHJ010000522.1:0-2098 GCA_048629695.1 Promethearchaeota archaeon | reverse complement strand
AGCGTACAAAGATCCTTATCCAGGAGCAGATTTCATTGCGTAAGCAAGAGATCAACCGGGAAAGGCAGAGAATACAGGGTCTTATGGATGCAACCGGCAGTGTTCCGGATCTAGGACAGGGCGGCGATGAACTGGAAGCATTGGCCGGCGCCAGGCTGTCATTAAAGGCCATGCAGATCAAGTACACTGAACAGCATCCTGATGTTAGACGTCTCAAGCGTACTATCAAGGAACTGGAAGAGAGTTTGACTGCAAAGTCCGACAGTGATTCGGGATTTGAGGAAGAAGGAGACGAATCCATTCCGGACACAGCGATTGACCAACAGCTTAACCAGTTGACACTGCAACTGAACAGCATTGAATACAATGTTGTCCGATTGAACAAGGAAAGGGAAGAGATACGATCTCAAACAGAAAAATACCGGAAACTGGTGGAGGCCGCTCCGGTTCGCGAGGCGGAGTGGTCAGCCCTTACCAGGGATTATGAACAGTTGAACCGCCATTACCAGGAACTGGTTGCCAGAAACCTGGCGGCAGAATCTGCCGAAAGTCTTGAGAGGCGTCAGAAAGGCAGCCAGTTCAAGATCGTAGACCCGGCCCATTTCCCGGAAAAGCCGTTTAAACCGGATTTTAAGAGGATATTATTGGTTGCCATGGCAATTGGTCTTGGACTGGGAGGCGGGTTGCCTTTAGGCATTGAAATCCTTGATACCTCTTTCAAGGATGCTGAAGAGATTGAACCCTATCTTAAATTGCCCGTAGTCTGTTCCATCCCGTACATTTTTACTGAAAAAGAAAAAAAATGGAATAAGATAAAATTTATCT
Organism: Promethearchaeota archaeon; assembly: GCA_048629695.1. GTDB lineage: Bacteria > Desulfobacterota > Desulfobulbia > Desulfobulbales > DAOVYS01 > DAOVYS01. Next base: position 1,273 of record JAIWHJ010000522.1, on the reverse strand, counting down.
TGTGGGCCGCGGCCTTTATCGTTTCTGTCGGATGCATCATAGCAGGCACGGCTTACTTGATCTATACGGACCGAATAATTTTGTAGTTGTCAGTCATCAGTTATCAGTTGTCAGTATTTTTAACTTCCAGTTTTTGTGCCGATAACTGATGACTGAACACTGACAACTGATAATTTATGGTGTTGAACTAACGTAATTTTTTAATTTTTGTTCAGGCGCTGTCTAAGCAGTTACAAGGATTCTATGTACAGCAAACATTTCGGTCTTACCGGAAAGCCCTTTGACCTGATCCCTGACCCTGGGACAATATTCATGAGTGATGCGCATCAGGAAGCGCTGGCAATTCTTCGGTATGGCATAATTGATCGAAAGGGGTTCCTCCTTCTGACAGGGGAGATCGGCACAGGCAAGACAACGCTTCTGCAGACATTGATCATATCTTTGGATAAAAAAGTCCATGTTTGTTTCATTGCCAACCCCACACTTTCTACTGCGGATTTCTATTATTTTCTTTCATCCAAATATGGCCTGGGCGACTATGAAGGCAACAAGGCCAAGTTCCTGATATCTTTCGCAGAATTTCTCAAAGACTGCCGCCGGAATGGAGAGCGGGTTTTATTGATTATTGATGAGGCCCATGTCTTTCCCGTGGAACTGCTTGAGGAGGTCAGGCTTCTTTCCAATCAGGAGCTTCAGGAATATGGATTGCTGTCCATTTTTCTGGTCGGCCAACCGGAGTTGAACGACCGGCTTGCTCATGAACGGTTACTACCACTGAGGCAGAGGATCGGCATAAGGTTTCATCTGAAACCCTTTTCAGGCAAGGAAACTGCTGATTATATAAATTTCAGGATGAGGAAGGCCGGCGCTCAGCGGCTGGATATATTTTTTTTTACAGATGATGCAATCAGATTGATTCACCAGGTGAGCGGGGGGATTCCCCGGACGATCAATGTACTGTGCGATCAGGCGCTCCTGAGTGCATTTGCCGAGAACAAATTGACTGTGGATGCCGGGATAGTGAAAGAGTGCGTGCAGGAATTGAAGATTCCGGGGGAAGGCGTTTCTTCGTCAATTCCGCCCAAAGGTGTTTCCATATCTTCCGATAAGTCGTTTCCATGGCAGATGGTGACGGCTCTGTTGGCGATCCTGGTTTTCCTCCTGGCACTTGGAATTTTTTTTAAGATATACCAGGATGTTCCATTAGGATAGCCTGAACCCCTGAACCTCTGATACGGTTACATAAGGAGCAATGCTGTGGGAAAGGTGTTTA
>JAIWHJ010000521.1:0-2107 GCA_048629695.1 Promethearchaeota archaeon | reverse complement strand
AGTGAGAGGGCAATAGAAGTCAACATAGCCATAATGCGCACCTTCGTGCAACTCCGCGAAATGCTGGCTTCAAATAATGAGCTCGCCCGTAAGCTGAAAAAAATGGAAAAGAAATACGATGAGCAGTTCAAAGTTGTTTTTGAGGTGATCAGTCAGCTCATGACTCCACCTGAGAAGCCACGTAAGAAGATCGGGTTTATGGTAAAGGAAAAGAAGGCTGCCTATGGCCGTCGAGGCGTGAAGCGCAAAAAGGCTGACCATGCTTGATAACGGAACAAAAAAGCGAATAGATTCCGCGCGTGACATCCTTGTGGGCAAGGTCCCTGACCCAAAATCACAGGTGGAACAGATAACCATCGCCATGATCTACAAGTTCATGGACGACATGGACAATCAAACCGAGGGACTCGGAGGCAAGGCCACCTTTTTTGCCGGTGAATTCAAACAGTATGCATGGAGCCACCTGCTCGACCTCAAACTCAGCGGTCACGAACGTCTTCTCCTCTATGCTGAGGGGATAGAGAAGATGAATATAAACGAAAATATCCCCCAGCTTTTCAGGGATATTTTCAAGGGCGCGTTTCTACCTTACCGTGACCCGGAAACTCTCAATCTCTTCCTGAAGGAAATAAACGGCTTCACCTATGACCACAGCGAACGCCTGGGAGATGCTTTTGAGTACCTGCTTTCTGTTTTAAGCAGTCAGGGCGCCGCCGGGCAGTTTCGTACCCCGCGGCATATCATTGATTTTATGGTTGAGATTGCAAATCCAGCCAAAGAGGACACTGTTCTTGATCCTGCGAGCGGCACAGCCGGATTCCTGATTTCATCTTACAAACACATCCTTCGTCAAAATACAAAAAGCCGCTCAGGAGATCTTTTAACCACTGATGACAAAGGCCGGCTTATGACCAATTTCTGCGGCTATGACATCTCCCCGGACATGGTGCGTCTGTCCCTGGTCAACATGTATCTGCACAGCTTTGCAAATCCATCAATTTATGAATACGACACGCTCACCAGCGAAGACCGCTGGGATGAGCGGTATGACGTGATTATGGCCAATCCGCCATTCATGTCGCCAAAGGGCGGCATCCGGCCCCATTCCCGTTTCACTATAAAGGCCAAACGGAGCGAAGTTCTTTTTGTGGACTACATTGCGGAACATCTCAATGTTCACGGCAGGGCAGGCGTGATTGTACCCGAAGGCATCATATTCCAGTCACAGAATGCCTATAAGAATCTGCGTAAGATGTTGGTGGATGAAGGCTATCTGTATGCGGTTGTCTCACTGCCGGCAGGTATCTTTCAGCCATACTCAGGCGTCAAAACAAGCATCCTGCTAATGGATAAAACTCTGGCGAAAAAGACCGGTGAAATCCTTTTCGTAAAAGTAGCAAATGACGGTTTCGACTTAGGCGCCCAGCGCAGGCCCATTGACAAAAACGATTTGCCCCAAGCCCTGAAAATAGTCAAAGCCTGGAAGCAGACAATTGTGGAAGGGAAGGATTTTGAACTTAATGCAGTCGATAAGGCAATTGCGCACACTGTCAGCAAAGAAAAAATCGCCGAATCCGGCGATTACAACCTTTCCGGGGACAGGTATAAGGAAGTTGTCAGTTATGCCAATGTCAAGTGGCCGATGGTGGAGCTGGGGGAGATTCCGGATACGGTGGATTTCCCGTTGTTGCTCGAGCCGGACGTACCGGGTACGTGTCACTGGCTGGGGACCCGGACCGTGGCCGTTTCCAAGATTTTCCAGCAGGGCGAGTTTCAGCAGACGACCAACGAACTGGACATCGCCGTGGAGGGAAAAGGCTTTTTCCAGATCTCGCGGCCCAACGGCGAACTGGCCTACACGCGGGCCGGCGCGTTCAAGCTCAACAACGAGGGCATTATTACCACCTCCGCGGGCGATCCCCTGGAGCCCGAAATCGCCGTTCCCGAAGATACGCTCAACATTGCCATCGCCCAGGACGGGACCGTTTCGGTAACGCAGTCCGGCGAGACGGAAGCCCAGGAAATCGGAACGCTTCAGCGTGTGCGCTTCATGAACCCCGACGGCCTTAGCTCCATCGGCCACACTCTTCTCCTGCCGACGGGTTCA
>JAIWHJ010000520.1:0-2112 GCA_048629695.1 Promethearchaeota archaeon | reverse complement strand
TGACTAAATGACAATTTGTCGTCAGTACACATCGCACCACGTTGATTTGTCGATATTTTTAATGCGTTTGCCCTGGCCCTTATCGGCGCCGAAATGGACGTTTTGTTCTATTTAACTTTTTGTATCGCACCCCTCTCAAATCACTTGGCCTGCCACTCGTCCATATAAATCCAGAGTACTGCACCCAGTTCGACGCCCTTATCCTCGCCTTTGGGATTTTTCAGGGTATAATCAGCATCATTCAAGGCCGCAAAGCCCCACCAGCCGGCCCCTGGACAAGCAAAGGAGAACACCCCGTTCTCATCTGCCTGGATTACCTGGGTAACGTGGTAATCACTCGGGGCCTGGAGTTTGCCTTCTTTATTATACAGTTCCACCTCGACCTCGCCATTGGGGACCGGTTTGCCGTTCATCAGCACCTTGCCCACAAAGGTATTTCCCGCATAATTGCCAAAGGGCCTGAGCAGAGGCACTATCTCGGTGGGCAGCCCCATCGGTTCGTCCCATCCCTCATCCGCGCCAAAGGCCGCCACTATGGTCTTGGTGTAATGTATGATGGAGACATCCTCGGCCGGCTCCCAATAGGGCACAGGCTCCACGGCGAAATGATAGACCCCGGGGCGCTTCACATTGTAAGCGCTTTTCCATGCCGCATGGTCCATGACCTTGGTCTTTTCAAGCGTAGACAGAAGATCGGTCTTGTCGCCGTCTTTGACCACACAGAATTTTTGCGGTTTAACCATTTCCATTCCCGTGCCTTCAAAGGGATGAGAAAAGGAAATAGTCAATTCGACTGTCTTTTTTTCCGGGGTGACGATATTTTCCGAGGGAATAAGCATCCCGAAGTGAGCCATTGCAACAGAAGAGGTGAAAAACAAACCAGTGGCGCAAAATCCTGCAAAAATTTTATTACTCATAACCTTTCTCCTTTTTATTATTTTAGAGCGGAATCTTTCCACTAATCCTCGATGAACCATGTCTTCTCTCACTTATGTTTTGAGCGAGAGCTGTTTTTCCTGCTTTTGAAATAGGCTGCTATGCCGGCCAGTCCCAGAAGATAACCGATGCCGCCCAAGATGTCAGGCAGGGTCGGCTTTTGTTCCCGGCTTTCGATCAGCATGCGTTTAATCGGCGTAAATTTTTTATCCAGCTCCTCTCCCACGACCCGGCGTAGAAGCTGTTCTTCGATAGTCACGACCTGAGTTGTGATCTCCGGAATGGAGACGGTTTCAGCGCTCTTTTTTCCTGCCGCCTGCTCTATTCCGCCAAGGGGATCTGACTTAATTTCTCCCTCAAGATACTCTTCCGCCGTCAGCAGCCATTCCCCCCGGTGGCCCTCGCCGGCGTTGATGATAATCTTGAGGTCCGGTTTACCGATTTGAACCTTGTCCGGGATTGGAAATCGAAACAAGCCCTTGTCATCAGTCCGGCCTGTGAGTATGACGCTGCCGTCGACCGAGTCCCGGACAATGATCTCAGCGTTTTGAGCAGCCCGGCCGCCGCTGAAAACAGACTCGGTGATAATTGTGTTTCCCTCGTTATAGGCAAAGACCCTCACCTTGTGGGCATGAACAGATGTGATAAAAAACAAGATAATGAGCAATAAGATGCCAAACGAAATCCATGCGGTTCGTTTCATTGCTTCTCCATATTCAAGTTCTCCGGGTATCAATAACACTTTACCAAAATTAGTGTTACGGTAACGGCTTTCTCCATTATGGTCAAGGGCAAATCGAGATCTCACACAATTTTTTGTAATCGTTCACAGACTCCATCAGGAGGAATCTGCTCAATAGGGACCCCCTCTGAACGGTTACACAAAATTCGTTGGGGCGACTGGTTGGCTTAAATCGATGACATTGGAATTTGCTGAAATTGAAATGGTGCGTAAAATCCACCCTACATTGTTGAACGATGCTGAATTATCGACGTGTCGAGGCGCCCGCATAGCTCAACCTCCTTCTTGCTTTTATTCACATTTCAATATAATGTGATGTATATATAAATATATATCGACAGTCGAGAGTTCTCATGTCATTCCCGCTAAGGCGGGAACCCGGTTTTCGTAACATACTGGAATTATTGTGGATTACCGCCTTCGCGGGTAAATAT
>JAIWHJ010000519.1:0-2124 GCA_048629695.1 Promethearchaeota archaeon | reverse complement strand
AACAAAATAGCATTTTATTTTTTGCCGAATCCATAAGTACCTTCACAAAAATATTTTATGCCGGAAACGCGCAGAAAATATTTTCTAAGGTACTAATTACACAGCTTAAAATATTACAGGGCACAGGAGATATTCTACTCCTGTGCCCTGTAGTATTTTTTTGGATTTCAATGCCCTCATTTCATAAAGAGCGCCATGATCAGTCCCCAAGGTTGAAATTATTTGGCAGCGGCTTTCACCCAGGCCGCGCAAGGTCCCTTGTCCCCCTCAGCCTCTCCGAATTTCACCTCGTCGCCCTCTGCCAGATCTTCCATTGTGATATCCTTTAGCGAATTTTCATGAAAATAAACATCCTGGCCATTCGGTTTTGTTATAAAACCGTATGACTCATATGGGACCAGACTCTTAATAACCCCTGTGCCGCTTGAAAAGTACGCCTCATTCTGCGGCGCCTTGGACGACTGACGCCTTTTTCTCTGCAACTCTTTTAATTGAAGTCCCAACGTATCAAATGCGTCACCCAGCAGGGTCCTTACGGCCTCCCCTTTTCGTTTCACAACGACTGTGTCGTTCGGAATACTTGCAACCACACAGAGTTCGTATCCGCCTCCCTTGTGGTGCGTAGTTTCTTCGATTGTGATTCGGAGACGATGTACAAGGCCGGCGTGATGTCGGATCAGCTTTTCCTTCTCATCTGAGATTTTATCCTGCCATACCTTTCGTACTTCCAGATTCCGGGCTTCCACCTGAACTTCCATACATTACCTCCATAAAATTTTTAACACCGTTTTACTAAAAAAACGCTGGTTCCACAAAAGTACCTTCCTTAAGGGATGGGAACGAAACAGGCTTCACTTACATATTAACATAAAAATTAAAAGTAGCCTAGCTTGGATTTCCACACCATTAAGTTCATAGTAGCTGTTAAGCTCAACGGCTTAATAGCCTCTCAATAGCTCAACAGCTTACCCGAAGGGCGCTAAATTAAAGCGTTTACGGATGGTTGTGAGCCTGGCTGTTGAGGCGGAGACACGTTCAGGAGAAATAAGGCCGTTGTCAAGACCGTTATTGAGCGCCGACACGGATGCTTCAACCTCGTCGTGATCGTGACATATCAATAGAAGATCAACTCCGGCGCAAAAGGCATTAAGAGCCGCATGAGATATGCTGCCTCCCTGCGTAATGGCCCCCATTTCAAGATCGTCCGTAATAATAAGGCCGTTATAGCCCAGTTCGATCCTAAGAAGATCGGTAATGATCCTGCCGGACATGGTCGCAAGCTCTTCCGGATCAAGACATGTATAAACGGTATGAGAAATCATGATGCAAGCAACACCTGCTGATATTGCGGTTTTGAACGGCACGAGATCCCTTGCGCGAATTCGGTCCGCAGAGTCCGTCACAACAGGCAATTTTTCATGTGGGTCAAAAACAGCCGCACCCAGACCAGGGAAATGTTTTCCGCACGCGGCAACCCCTATATTTTCCATTTCTTCGATAACCAGCCTGCCAAGTTCCGCCACCCTTTCAGGATCATCTCCAAAAGAACGGAGTTCCATGAAACATCCCTTACCTGCCGGACTTACGTCCAGAACGGGTGCAAAATTCATGTTAATCCCCACATCCAGTAACTCCTGAGCGCAGGTACGGGCATATTTTAATACTTCCCTTTCCGGGTTATCGGAATCAGCAAGTTCTCTTGCCCCCCTGAACCGGCTGAACGGTTCAGGCAGCCTGGCCACTGTCCCGCCCTCCTGGTCAATCGAAATCAAAGGAGCCGCAAGACCGGCATTCAGACAGGCCTGCACCAACTTGCCGCACAGGCTGCGCAGCTGGTCGGGTTCCACCACATTGCGCCTGAATATAATAAAATTATTGATATAATGTTCCCGGATCAGCCGCAGAGTGGAATCATCCAGGTCAGGCCCCGGCAGTCCGATCATAAACAGACTCCCTATTTCCTGTTTTTTTTCTTCCATATTGCCCATTTCAGGCTCCTGTCTTAAGGTTCGGTAAAAAATAAAATGCTATTCTGTTATATTTGTCGGAAGTTGGACTTTAGTCCAACACAGCCACTGCATCCCTCAAAAGGCGGGACTAAAGTCCCACTTCCGTTTCACATAA
>JAIWHJ010000518.1:0-2126 GCA_048629695.1 Promethearchaeota archaeon | reverse complement strand
CTTACCAGCCCCAGATCAAAACGGTGTCTATCCCACTTCTCAGCAAGAAGCCCTCCCGGCATTTTTGCATCAAGCTGCATAATTTTTTCCTTTTAAGAGACAAGTAACTACTCAGGTGCTTAGGCTGAAGCTCTCTGACAGCCTTCCGCCTTCCTCGTTCCCACGCTCCTGCGTAGGGAACGCATACCTATTTTACCATTGCTTGCAGACATCTATCAACCCATCCATACTCTGATAATTTTTTGCATGCGTAGAGTTTCATTCCATCTCGGGTTAGAAAACATAGAAAATCCAATAGTATTGTGACTGTTTCCGGGCGGGTGAAAATCGGAATCCAGTGCAATACCCTCCGGGCTGGAAGCTGTGCAGGTCATGAAATGAGGTAAATTAGCGTTAGTAAATTTATAGCGGCTTCTTCCCATTATTTTAGTCCGGTATGCATTCCCACGCAAGAGCGTGGGAACGAGGATTATAGTAACCTCCTGCCTTGTTGGAGTGCCAGCCTATGCCCCGGAGGAAGTGGTCAATTTGCGGATTGTTTCAACTACATTACAACTTCAAGCCGATTTTCAAAATGAACAAATTGCCAAATAACCAAATCTCCAATTCACTGTCCGCCACGCACAGCACGCACATATAAACTACGAGACTTATAGGTCCCGCCCGCGTCGCCACCGCCGAAATCGACCCAGTACGCGTATGCGCCGGTAGTAGACGACCAGTAAGCGGACGACTCACAATTAAAAACAGGGTTAATCGTTGGTGTGTAGTATTTATCTACCAGACTTTCGAGTTCATTTTTCGTTGGCAGCCGCCATGTGGAAAGGCCTGCCAGTACCAACTTTTCACATGCCTTTTTCGCATTATGCCAGGACATTTTTTTGCCGAAATAATTCCCATTCTTTACCCACAACAACTTCGTCATGCTGTCATAGACAATGCCATTTCCCAGATCCACAAACTTTGATGCAAATAAATCATACTTCTTATTGGTTGCATCATCAATCACATGCGCCTGTGCTACCCTGAAAAATCCGGTTGACTGGAAGTTGCCCGATATCTCCGGGCGGAGGATATTGTTAGCAAAATGCTGTTTAAATACCCTTGCTTCCTGTCTCGGAATAGGGATATCGGCGTTGCAGGCAATCAATACTCCTTCGTAAGGCTTTTTGGCCTTAATGGCAACCGGATAGGTGTTGAATTTTGCGTTGTATTTACCCAGTTCCAAAGTCAGGTCCTGAGCCATCAGGGTAAATTCTTTGCCGGACAGCTTTTTCAGTTCTTCAATAAATGGGGCAAGCTCTTTATTGTAGGCATCTTCGATTTTTTTGCTGATCTTGGTAAAGCCCTCGGTCTGTTCCTGACCGGCTTCCTTTTGCATGCGTTTTACACGGTTTTTAAATTCCTCTTTTGATTCAAACTCATCCTTTGTTGCATTGGCCGCTTTTTTGAATTTATCGTTTACCTGCTCGCTTATCATGAATATGGCGCTTGCCAGTTCCTTGCGGTAGTCTGCTTTTATTTTTTTTATCCTGGCGTCGATATCCTGCATCTGTTTTATGGTTGAGGCCGGAGATAATGACTGCAATGTTGTGTCGCCCATGGCCATTCTTTTGGCTGCGACATCTTTCTTCAAGGCGGCAAGTTTTAAGTCAGTCTCTTTTTTCTTTCTGGCCAGTTCTTGTTCTTTGCGGAGTCGTTCGGCCTCTTCCCGTTCTCTTCTCTTCTTTTCAGCCGCAAGCCTTTCCTGTTTCAACTGTTCGGCCTTGAGTTTGGCCAAAACCGCCTTTTTCTCAAGCTCCGCTTGACGCTGAGTCGTCTCATCTTTTGCTTTCAATGCGGCTTTTTCCAAATTGTCCAACCGTTGCATCTCTTTTTGAAGGCCTGCAAGTTTTGCCTGGGTATCTTCAACTTTTCTCTCAAGAGAGGGAACAAAAACATAATCTCCTAACCCGAACAACTCGCCATATTTGGGTGTCTGGGTATGACCTCTTGTTCGGGCATCCGAAAAGACCCTTTCCTTTACTATGGCGCTTACCTCGGTAGCGGTAATAAAATCATCGGTATTTTCCAGTACCTCGATAAATCTGCCAGTAAATACAGAGTGCCCTCTCGGGCCGCCGTCC
>JAIWHJ010000517.1:0-2133 GCA_048629695.1 Promethearchaeota archaeon | reverse complement strand
TCCATAGACAAATTGGGCCGTATAACCACTCTCCCGGAGAAGCGCGATAAGCAATGCCGCCTGATCAAAGTCATTACCGCTACTGTCAAGACAGGTAAGCATTGCCCCCTTCAAAGATCCATAATAAGGCACATAATCAATATGATTGTGAACATAGTCGAAAATAAGTTTTGGGTCGTGCTGAAGCGCGCGGGCGAGTTCAACAAGCTCCGGCGTCAAGCCGGTAGCGGCTTCACCTCCGGCAAGCGTTTCAACATGCGCTGAGCCGGCAAGTTGTTCAAAGGCCGTTTGCGACGGCGTTGACCAGGGCGTTACCGGCTCAACATCAGCCAGGCGCCAGCCGGAACCGGCAACTTCAGCGTTCAAAAAGGCCGGGAATGCCAGCAATATAAATACGACATGAAAAAGAAGATGTTTTTTTCGGCTCAAAAAAGTTTTATAATCCATAATACTGTTTCCTCTTGGACTTTCAGCGAGTTTTATTGACCAAAGCTGTCAGCGAACCGGGCCAGCTTTTCCGACACTCCGGCACCGCCGGCAAAAACGGCCAGATCCAGCCCATCAATGTCGCCATCATTGTCATGATCAAAGGATGGAGAAACAACTACGGTCATCTTGGAAGTCCTATTGCCGACTGCATCATAAAAATAATCAATCACATATTCGTCATTTTCAATACGTTCAAGGCGATTCAACTCGTCGTAGACATATGTCATTTCGCTGCCACTGGTTGTGGTTGCGTTTATGAAAAGCACTGTGAAAAACAGCATCTGACAAACTAATAATTTTCGCATTGACCCTCTTCCTTATTTTTTCAATTTTCCGCGTAAAAAATTGATGATGCTATCCACAACTAACCCATATTTTTAATGATGGCGTCACCGAAAGCCGAGCATTTGAGTTCGGTTGCGTTTTCCATGAGCCGGGCCAGGTCATAGGTTACTGTCTTGTTTGAAATGGTTTTTTCCAGGGCCTTCTGCACGATCGTGACCGGTTCGGTCCATCCAAGATATTCGAGGAGCATCACGCCGGAAAGGAGCAGGGAGCCTGGATTTACCTTGTCCTGACCCGTGTATTTTGGAGCAGTGCCGTGGGTTGCCTCGAACAGTGCATAGCCGTCTCCGATATTTGCGCCCGGTGCTATCCCAAGACCGCCGACCTGTGCGGCCAGGGCATCCGACATGTAGTCGCCGTTCAGGTTCGGCATGGCAAGTACGCTGTATTCGGAAGGTCTTAAAAGGATCTGCTGGAACATGGCATCGGCTATCCGGTCCTGGACAACAATTTTTCCTTCGGGTCTCTTGCCGTCATACTTGTCCCACAGTTCCTGTTCGGAAATGCACTGGTCGGAAAATTCATCCCTGGCCAGTTCATAACCCCAGTTACGAAAGGCGCCTTCGGTGAATTTCATGATATTGCCTTTGTGTACCAGGGTTACAGTGGGTTTGTTGTTTGTTATCGCATATTGAATGGCTTTTCTTACAAGCCTCTTGGTTCCAAAAGCGCTTATAGGCTTAATGCCGATTCCTGATTCGGGCCGGATTTCATTGCCCATCTGATCTTTGATGAAATTGATTATTTTGCAGGCTTCAGGACTCCCTGCTTTCCATTCTATGCCGGCGTAAACATCTTCCGTGTTTTCCCGAAAGACTATCATGTCAACCTTTTCCGGTTTTTTAACCGGACTCACCACGCCCTGGTAATAACGTACCGGCCTGACGCAGGCGTATAGATCCAGCACCTGCCTCAATGTTACATTCAGGCTGCGGATGCCTTCGCCTACCGGTGTTGTCAGGGGACCCTTGATGGCCACGATATGTTCTTTGATCGCATCCAGGGTCGCCTGGGGCAGCCATTCGCCGGTTTTTTCTTTTGCCTTTTCACCGGCAAAAATTTCAAGCCATTTGATTTTTTTCCGCCCGTTATACGCCTTTTCCACGGCAGCGTCCAAGACCCTGACAGACGCGGCCCAGATATCAGGGCCGATACCGTCGCCCTCGATAAAGGGAATTATCGGGTTGTCAGGAACATTAATTGAGCCGTCGGCATTAATGGTAATTTTTTTTGACTCCACTGTTAATCCTCTATATTTGTTTAGTGTTCAGTTATTAGTATTTAGTTATCAGTGTTCAG
>JAIWHJ010000516.1:0-2142 GCA_048629695.1 Promethearchaeota archaeon | reverse complement strand
GTCTTGGTGTACTCGACAATGTAAAACGCACCGGTCAATCGATCCTGGTCACCAGGCACGGGAAACCAATAGCCATGGTTGGTCCGCCTCCACCGCCTGAAAAGACAAAATCATGGCTTGGTTCTTTCAAGTCTAAGGGGAAAATATGCGGTGACATTGTCTCTCCGGTTGTACAAGAAAATGAATGGAGTGTTTTAAATGAATAAATTTTTGCTGGATACTCATATTTTTTTATGGAGTTTACTGGAGCCGAATCGATTGCTAAGGAATGTTGCCAAAAAATTGGACGACCCGGACAATGAAATATGGCTATCACCTATAACGACCTGGGAAACCATTATCTTGTCCGAGAAAGGCCGTATCGTACTTGACGACAATCCTGTTGCATGGATGAAAAATGCCCTGAACACTCTGCCATTACGAGAAGCTACATTGAACCATGAAGTTGCCAGGCAAAGCAGGATGATTCAACTGCCGCATCAAGATCCGGCCGACCGGTTTATTGCCGCTTCAGCCTTGGTCTATGGTTTAACCCTGGTGACTGCTGACCGAAATTTAATTAATGGGGCAAAAGAATTTCAGGTCCTCCCAAATTTAAGAGAAGGGGTGGAACCTAAGAGGCATTTTCCCTGATGAATTCCTTCACTGCATCGACTTTGGCATCAAGGATCTTGCATCTGGTCTCTCTGTCTTCAAGTCCTTTGAGGCTTTCGGGCCTGACCGGTTCCCGGCCGATTGCCTTTTTTACAGCCGTTCCGAACTTGGCCGGGTGTGCCGTGGAAAGAGATATTATCGGGAGTTTCTCTTTTGATCCGTTATATGAATCCTGATGTGAAACAGCCGCGCAAACACCCACGGCTGTATGCGGATCAAGGACATACCCGTAATGCTCATGGAAATTTCGAATTGTTTCCAGCGTTTCGGTTTCATTCACGCTTCTTGTGGCAAAGACGGATTGAATCTGATCAAGTTGATCACTTGAAAAACCGATCTTACCGGTCTCTGAAAAAGATTCAATATCCTGCCTGGTTTTCCGGGCATCCTCGCCGTGCAGATAATAAAGATATCTTTCAAAATTGCTGGCCACCTGTATGTCCATGGACGGACTGCTGGTTTGGACGACTTTGCCTAAAGAGTAATCTCCTCTTGAAACAAAACGGGTCAAGAGATCATTTTCGTTTGTAGCAAGAACAAGTGTCCGTATATGACCCGGCAAAAGACGCTTTGCAACATATCCTGCGAATATATCACCGAAATTTCCTGTTGGAACCGAAAAATCAACCATCTCGGCCCCTGTTTCTTCACACACCCTGAAATATGCGTAAATATAATAGACAACCTGGGCCACTATCCTGGCCCAGTTAATGGAATTGACCGCCCCGAGATGATGCTCGTTTTTAAATGGGATATCGCTGAAAATCGTCTTTACAATGGCCTGACCGTGGTCAAACGTGCCTTTAATAGCAATATTGAACACATTCGGGTCTGTTACCGATGTCATTTGAAGCTCCTGTACCCGGCTGACACGTTTATGCGGGTGCAGAATAAAAATGTTGATTCTCTCTTTTCCGCGTACCCCGTAAATGGCGGCGCTTCCAGTGTCACCGGACGTTGCTCCGAGAATGTTCATCTTTGCGTGACTTTTTTTCAAAAGATACTCAAACACATTCCCCAGAAATTGGAGCGCAACGTCTTTGAATGCCAGGGTCGGCCCGTAAAAAAGTTCCAGGATATGGATATCTCCATACCGAACCACCGGTGTAATCCTCGGGTCGGTAAACGTGGAATAGGATCGGTCGATAAGAGACTTGAGATCATGGGAAGGTATATCGCCGGCAAACAGGGACAGTACCTGGAATGCCAGATCTTGATAATTCAGATCCTTCCAGGATTCAATCGTACCATTGTCTACTATGGGCAGTGATTCAGGAAGCAGCAATCCTCCGTCTGTCGCCAGCCCCATCATAACGGCTTCAGTAAATGGAATAGGGGCGATCCCGCCCCTTGTGCTGATGTATTTCATGGTTTCAAGGGTTTAGAGGTTCAAGGGTTCAGGAGGTTCAGGGTTCAGAGGTTCAGAGGTTCAGGAGGTCAGCCCGGTAGGGTGCATTCCATGCACCATTGACTGGTCTAAAAAAAAGG
>JAIWHJ010000515.1:0-2153 GCA_048629695.1 Promethearchaeota archaeon | reverse complement strand
TCTTGCCGGAACCGGTGGCTGACTGGATAATGAGATCCCTGCTTTTTAGAATGGGTCTAATGGCCTGTTCCTGTATAGGATGCAGGCACGGAAAAGCGCCGTAAAAAGCCCGGAAAGTATTAGGGAGCAAAAGAAGCGGCGAGTAATGGTTGTTGTGCATGAGTAAATAAGGTAGAAATACTTGAAAGCAAGAACCGACATCAAAAAAATGTAAACCGGCAAATGAAGGATGCCTGTATTATTTTTACAGCGAATAATAGAATAATTTCTATCATAGAAATTGTTATGAAACAACTATAGATTTTCAGATGAAGCAGCCTTCTTATTTTAGCGCCCTATTGGGCGTACTTTTTATAACCTTTTGATTTAATAGTCAATAAATCGGAGATTCCTCTACTATTAAGCTAAAAAGCTATGAACATCCAACATCGAACGCCCAACATCGAATTTTGAATAAGGTATTCTACCAATTTATAAACCGGCAGAGCGAAGCGATTTCATCATTCGATGTTCAATGTTCAACGTTCGATGTTCGACGTTCAAAAACAACAAAACCTTTTAGGATTAATCGGGCATAGCCAACTCTAGCCTGGCCCAAAAAGCCAGGTTTTTAAGGTAAAAATAAAGAAGAATTCAACGGTTTAGTTCATGTGCCGCTTCTACTGCAAAATAAGTAAGAATCATATCAGCACCTGCCCGTTTGATTGCTATGAGGGTTTCCATCATAACCTTTTTGCCGTCTATCCAGCCCATTTTTTCGGCGGCCTTGATCATTGCATACTCACCACTGACGTTATACGCTGCCAGCGGGAGATCTATCTCATCACGGATGCGGCAGATAATGTCAAGGTAGGGCAGAGCTGGCTTTACCATTATGATATCAGCACCTTCTTCCACATCCATAGTAACTTCCCGGACAGCTTCCAATGCATTAGCAGGGTCCATTTGATAAGTTCTGCGATCTCCGAACTTTGGTGCTGAATCTGCTGCCTGACGAAAAGGACCGTAATAAGCTGAGCAATATTTTGCAGCATAAGACATTATGGGAATATTGCTCAGGCCGTTTTCATCAAGGGCATTGCGAATTTCAGCCACGCGGCCGTCCATCATATCTGAAGGGGCAACCATGTCGGCACCCGCCTTTGCATGGGACAGTGCAGTTCTGGCAAGAAGATCCAAAGTGGCGTCATTGTCTATTATATTGCCTTCTACAATGCCGCAGTGGCCATGATCCATGTACGAGCACAGACAGACATCGGTTATAACCACAAGTTCAGGCAATTTGTCTTTCAGCGATTTCACGGCTTTCTGGACAATACCGTCCTTTGCATATGCACTGGTAGCAAGGGGGTCTTTTTTATCCGGTATTCCAAAAAGCATTACGGCAGGGATACCCAGTTCAAACGCCTTTTTCGACGTTTTTATAAGATTGTCTATTGATAACTGAAAATGCCCGGGCATGGAAGGAATTGGGTTTTTAATGTTCTTGCCGCTGATGGCAAAAATCGGGAGGATCAGGTCATCTACAGAAAGGGTTGTTTCGCGTATCATTCGCCGAAACGCATCATTTTGCCGCAGCCTTCGTGGCCGGTAGTCAGGGAACAGCATGATATCATCCTCTTTTTCTGTGTATAATTTTAATAAAAGCTGTTTCAAAAACTCAGATTATGCTCAAGGGCAAGGCGCGCGACGGCGAAAAAGCGCAGCATACACGGTAGTATGTGAGCATTTTGAATCGGCTTGCAACGCAGATATCGGACATTAGATAGGGTCAGGAAACTGCTTCTATTTCATCCACCCAGCCGTATTAAAATAGTTTACCACACAGGCTCCGGGAGGGACTAATGTATCACAGAATTGTAAATCCTCTTCATCAAGCGTGATGTCTAAGGCTGGCAACAAGCTTTTAAATTGCTCCAAATTTCTGGGACCTAATATTGAACCAGTGATGCCAGGTTGGTGAAGTACCCAGGCAACCGCAAGCTGAGCTGCGGTGTATCCTTTTTCCTCAGCTCTTTTGGCAAATTTCACCCCAACTTCAATTCCTTCCTGAGTAATATGGATAATTCCGTATCCCATCACGGTGGTTCCGGGATCAATCCCCAGGACACTCCGTCCGGTTCCACCGGTTCCGCCGGTCATGGGATTACTTT
>JAIWHJ010000514.1:0-2174 GCA_048629695.1 Promethearchaeota archaeon | reverse complement strand
ACGTGATCCAGGAAGCTAAGAAAAGGCGGAAGTAAATATTCGGCAGCGCACCCCAAGGGCACTTCCTGCGGGGCGCTCTACAGGAAGGCGATCAGGCTGCCCAGCATACCGATGTATCGAAGTCTGCGCTTATCTGCTGATCAGCCTGATCGTCTCCCTTTTGTTGGTTTTAGCCGTAGGTCAGGGTGCGGGCACAGCGAGTTCCCTGACAATAACTGAGATGGCCGAAATTAAAACCAACCCCAACAATTTAAAAATTTTAAACCGTATTTCAGGTACTAAAAATGGTAATAGAAGATTTTTTACAAAAAAATCCGCTTCGGGTCCTTAATTTGGATGCCGACGGAAAGGTTGTTGACCGGCGTATGGGGCTTGTAATCGCCAGGGCCGGTCTTGGAAAAACCTCAATTCTTGTGCAGATTGCTTTAGATAGCCTTCTGCGCAGGAAGAGGATCGTGCATGTGAGCATCGGTCAGAATCTTGATAAAACAAAAGCCCGATATGATGATGTTTACAACAACATAGTAAAGGCATATAATCTGGAAAATGCAGCGGCGTTGCGGGATGAAACTATGCGCAACCGGATAATCATGACCTTTAATGAGTCGGTGTTCAGCGTTCCCAGGCTGCAGGAGCGGCTGAACGATCTGATTGACCAGGATATTTTCCGGCCGGACGGTCTTGTGTTTGACGGTTATGATTTCACGCTGGCCGAAAAAGAGGACTTAATCGGAATGCGGAAACTGGTAAAGAAAATTGGTTTAAATGTCTGGTTCTCCGCTGTCTGCCACCGGAACGACCCGCGAGAGAGTAAAGTCGGGGTTCCCGCGCCCTGTCATGAGGTGGAAGACCTGTTTGACACGATTATTCTGTTGCAGGCCGAGTCGCGTGAGCCCGCAGCCGGACGCCCGGGCAACGGAAAAGTTATAGAACTCAATATATTAAGGGATACCACCGGGGGTACGGATTCCTCCCGGATTCTGAACTTGGATCCTGCAACCCTGATGATCATCAGGGAGTAAATATTCGTCAGCACTCCACAGGAAGTGCCCTTGGGGTGCGCTGCCAAACATTTACTGCCCGACCTGAACCTCTGAACCCTTGAACTATGAAATTCAGACCCTGTATTGATCTCCATGACGGACGTGTGAAGCAGATTGTAGGCTCTACCTTGTCCGACAGCGGGCATGAGGAATTGAAAACCAATTTTTGTTCAGACAAGCCCTCTTCCTGGTATGCTGAGATGTATAAGAGGGACGGGCTTACGGGTGGGCACGTCATCAAGTTGGGACCCGGGAATGAAAAAGCGGCCGCCTCAGCGCTTCAGGCATATCCCGGCGGGCTTCAGATCGGCGGGGGGATCAATCCGGAAAATGCGGCCTACTGGCTTGACCAGGGCGCCTGCGCAGTGATCGTCACCTCGTATGCCTTTAAAAATGGGAAGGTGTTTGAGGAGAGGCTTGTGGAACTTACAAAGGCTGTCGGCAGCGACAGGCTGGTCCTTGACTTGAGTTGCAGGAAAAGGGGTTTTGATTACTTTATTGTGACAGACCGGTGGCAAAAATTCACGGATGTACGGATTTCCAGAGAATCGCTTAAGTTTTTTTCCGGGTATTGTTCTGAATTTCTGATCCATGCTGTGGATGTGGAAGGCAAATGCGATGGAATCGCCGAAGACTTTGTCGCCAAGCTGGCACGCTGGACACCCATCCCTACCACATATGCCGGTGGTGTCAAAAACATTGACGACCTTTACCGGTTAAATGAATTGGGACAGGGACGGCTTGACGTCACAATCGGCAGCGCCCTGGACATCTTTGGCGGCACGGGTATAAAATATTCCGAAGCGTTAACCTTTTTTCGCAGGGAGTAACAATTTCAGGCCCCATCCGTAATCCGTAATCCGTGATTTTGTGGCATCATTTTCAACGCGATTCTTCCGTTTTTTCTTACTTGTCTCGTGCCCATCTACTATATCCCTCTGATTAAATCTTCGCATTCCTTGACCCTCCCTTTTTCATCAGCTATGATAAAATGATATTTTAGCCACCCCTTTTTTATGTTTCTTTGAACAAAGCGCTCGGCAAAAAATAAATTGTACTTCTTGGCATCTTCATTATGTGAAACGGAAGTGGGACTTTAGTCCCGCCTTTTGTGGGATGCAGTGGCTGTGT
>JAIWHJ010000513.1:0-2177 GCA_048629695.1 Promethearchaeota archaeon | reverse complement strand
TAGCTCGCGGAGCCTCCCCAACTCGATAACTCGGGCCGTCATTACAGATTTTACTGATTGACATAAATAACGATGAGTTCCTTTTAAAAAAAAAGACGGTGAAGCTCCCCTGTTTTCGGAACCATCCGGCTGGTGCCGGTGGTATACGAAATGAGCAGTCTGCAATTTTGCAGCTGCAGAAACGAAAGGAGCTTCACCATGAAAAAGAAAAACATTTTTCAAAACCGAAGTCAACAATTACTTCGTCTGTTTGAAAAAGCAGGCAACCGGTTAAAGATGATGTGCGTACCTATCGATTATGCCAAAAAGGACCACATAGTCATGTTTTGTAACGGACATGGTGATATTGTGCGCAAACCGTTTTCAGTGAAAAATTCCCTTGAAGGCGTCAAATACCTGATTGACCAAGTGATGCGTTCATGCCGCCAGCGTCATATCAAAAAAGAACATGTCTTCTTTGGCGGTGAAGATACCAATTCCTATGCTGAAAACTTTGCCAACGCCTTACGTGCCAAAGATTGGTTGGTGGCCAACGTCAATGCCCATGATGCCAAAAAGCAACGAGATAATCTACAGGCCAGTACCGACCGCATAGACCTGATGGGTATTGCCACGATGCTGCTCAATCTTAGGGCAAAATGCAGCCCGGCTCAAGAGGGCATTTATCGGAATCTGCGAACCCTGGTGCGACATCGAAAAAAGCTGGTGGTGATGAAGACCGAAGTTAAAAACCGCGTGCATACCCTGGTCGATCGGCTCTTTCCCGGATTTTTGAATGAAAAAAACACCGGCATCAATGCCTTTTCAAAAAGCTCATTGTTTCTGATGGAAGATCGTTTCAGTGCGCAGCAGATCCGTCGCCGTCAGAAATCGACGTTGATTAAAATAGTTAAGCGCTGCGCAACTCCAGATGCTGAAAGTGTGGCGGCCAAGCTTCACAGCTATGCGGCCCAGGTGATCACGACTCCAGATGAATATGCCGCAACCTTGCAGCTTTCATTGCAACATCACATCAAGCATTACCGATGCCTGCAGGAAAACATTGATCAACTGCTATCAGAAATAGGGCTTCTGTTAGCGCAAACTCAAGGTGCCTTTTTAACCAGCATCAAGGGTGTCGGTATTGTTTTGGCAGCCGGGGTGAGCTCTGAAATCGGCAATCCCTTTGAGCAAAAACCATTAAACAATCTGACCTCTTATTGCGGAATTATTCCGCGGGTCAAACAATCCGGCGGCATTGAGGGTCACACCCATACCGGCCGGGTAAGTAAGAGAAGTAATCATATCCTTAAAGATTACGTGGTACAATCAGCTTTACAGATGGGACTTCGTGGCCCGGAACCGCTGTTACAAGATTACAAACGCCGCGAGGCGACAGGTCAGCATGCTGGCTTTGGTATTGGCCGACGCTTTTTACGTATGGCCATGTGTTTGATGCGAAGCTCGCAAGTTTATCTGCCACCGACACTTCGCAGCCCTCAAACCCAAATGCAAGAGCGCGCCGGCTATTACCTGACTACGTGGCCGCTTCTGCGTGACAAGTGGAAAAAAGCCCACGCGCATCAAGCCGCTTTTGCCAAGGATCAACCCCTTGGCCAATGGCGCCAAGTTGTACAGGAACTCTATGATATAAAACTAAAACTATAAGCCCGAGCAGAAACTGGACTTGGCCTCAACAGTCATAGGTTTTTGTCGCTTCGGCGGACAGGATGGCTAACGTGTTATCTGCCGCAGTGCTCCACCGTTAGTTGGATGTCATTGACGGCTCGTTGGAGAGTGCCTCACCCTGTCCGTCCGAAACCACCAATATGGCTCCAAGGTACTCTGATCCTATGAGTCAATAGAGATCTAGTCATACCAGATTGCCAATCTCGGACACCATGGACAGGGGATTCCACCAGCTACGCCGGGCTTCAAAAAGCTTATGATTGTAGTCGCTAATTCAGGTTCAATAAACTTCAAAAAAAGCCGGTACGATCCGGACCAGGGGAGTGTTGTCTAAAAAATAGTGAAAAAAAGTGCTTGACTTTTTTCTGGTACTCTTGCCATTACCTCAACATACTGAAAATATTATATATCAAATGTATATCTCAGGTTTTTCGAGATTACAAGACCTTTCATAAATAGCAGTTGTGTTGCTATTTTAGTTATGTTGTGCATTTTTATATCTTTTCTTC
>JAIWHJ010000512.1:0-2180 GCA_048629695.1 Promethearchaeota archaeon | reverse complement strand
CGATTACATTCTTAAGGAGTCTGCAAAATATGGGGACCCTCTGAACGGTTACGAAGATTCCATCAAATCTTCGAGAATTTCCTTAAGTCTGTCGATTCCTGTTCCGATGAGGGCGGAAATTGCAAGGATCTCCACACCTTGTGCGGCAAAGGTATCTGAAATTTCCTTTAACCTTGCATCGTCCTCCAATAAATCAATTTTATTCAGAATTACCATGAATCGCCTTTCCAGGAGTTCCTCCTTGTAAAGACGAAGCTCATTTTCCAATATTTGGTAATCCTTTAGCGGTTTGTTTTCAAATCCTATGGCGTCAACTATATGTAAGAGCACCCTTGTCCGCTCAATGTGCCTTAAAAATTTATGCCCGAGTCCGACCCCCTTATGAGCCCCTTCGGCCAGACCAGGGATATCCGCAATAATACAGGGCTCAATATAATCAAAATTAAGCACGCCAAGCTGGGGTTCAAGTGTTGTAAACGGGTAGGGCGCAACTTTTGGATCGGCTGCGGAAAGCCTGGAAAGGAGAGTGGATTTGCCTGCGTTAGGCAGACCGATAAGGCCAATGTCGGCAAGAAGTTTCAGTTCAATTCGAAGCCAACGTTCCTCACCCGGCTGTCCCTGCTCCGCAATTCTCGGCGCCTGATTCCGGGATGATGCAAAATGACGGTTGCCCTTACCGCCTCTACCACCCCTGGCTGCCGTAAACCGGTCTCCATCCTTTACAAGATCCGCCAGTATCTCACCGGTATCGACATCCTTAATTAATGAGCCATTCGGCACAAAGATGGTATGTTCTTTGCCTTTCCGGCCGTGACGGTCTTTTCCCTGTCCGTTGACGCCCTTTTCAGCCTTAAAATGGGATCTGAATCTGAAATCGATTAAAGACTTCAGTCGGCTTGACGCCTCAATAAAAACAGAACCGCCTTTGCCGCCGTCTCCGCCGTTAGGCCCGCCTTTCGGCACATACTTCTCGCGCCTGAAACTGACGCAACCGTTGCCGCCGTCCCCGGCCTTGACAAAAAACTTTGCCTCATCGATAAAAGCCATTGCGGGCGCCAATAATTATTGTTTGGTTATCAGGAAATGAGAATCGAGGAAAGAAGGCCGGGATGCATGGAGGCGAACCCTGGAAACAGAGGAAATAAATTCTGTTTATAACGAGTTTAAAGAAGGAAAGCCTTGCATTGTTTTTTGTAAGCGCCTGATGGAGATGGGGTGTGCATGGACAAACTTGTTTGTCCATGCAAAAAACGTCAATGCGAAAAGAGGAAAGAATTATCCGGCGCTTCAATGATTCGAGTCATGCGCATTTATGAAATCGCCTGGTCTTCGAGCCGAAAAGGAAACACGGACAAAGTTTGTCCATGCCGCCCATCACCCATCGCCTTCCCCAAATCCGTTATAATCAGAATGAATTTTTGAACCCCGAACCTTTTTTCAAAAAGCCTCAGGAGGCTGATTCAGCGGGATATACACTGACTCTCTTACGTTTGCGGCCGAATTTTTCATATGCTACAATGCCATCAACCTTGGCAAAAAGTGTATAATCCCTGCCCAGACCTACGTTGGTTCCAGGGTGAATCTTAGTGCCAAGCTGACGAACCAGAATATTACCAGCTCGAACAATCTGACCACCGTATTTTTTTACACCGCGACGTTGACCCGCACTGTCTCGGCCATTCCTCGAGCTGCCGCCCGCTTTTTTATGTGCCACACAAACACCTCTCGTGTTTTGTAAGCTATTGAGCTGTTAAGTTGAGCTAATTGCTAATAGCTTTTGCTCTGCCGAATTAGAAAGAATATCGGTTATTTCCAGTGCTGTGAACAACTGACGATGGCCCCTTTTGACCCTGTAGCCTTTCCGACGTTTCTTCTTAAACACCAGGATTTTCTTTGCCTTGTCCTGCTCTACGATCCGGGCGTTGACCAATGCGTCATTCAGAATAGGCTGTCCGACCTTGATATCGTCCCCGTCAGCTATCATTAACACATCCGCCAGCTCAACAGCATCACCAACCTTACCCGTAATCTTCTCAACACGCAGCTTCTCGCCGGTTGCTACCTGGTATTGTTTCCCGCCAGTACGAATAATCGCGTACATAAAATATCTCCAAATGTTTTACAATAGGATGAACTAACCCGCACAAGCTACGGAGAATTGACCCAAAAGGGACTAACCC
>JAIWHJ010000511.1:0-2193 GCA_048629695.1 Promethearchaeota archaeon | reverse complement strand
AAATAGCCTCTTAGAACCTTAGAAAATATTTCCTGCGCGTTTCTGGCAGGAAATATTTTCGTGAAGGTACTTATACCCCTCAGAGGGGGTACTGAAAATAGTCCAGGACCTTTAAAAATTTCCAGTTTATCTGGGTAAGTTATTTATTCCCACATCCCTTACCGTAAAGGTCGTGCCTTTGCCTTTCTCAAGGGCGTAACGGATGGACTGCACTATCCTGTGCGGGTTTTCTCCTTTAATAAGATAGTCCTGTACCCCGCGGCGCAAAGCCTCAGTGGCAAGCTTTTCATCATCAATACCCGTGTTGAGAACAATTGCCTGGTCCTGGTTTTGTTCCTGTACTTTTTTCAGGGTTTCCATTCCCATTGAATCCGGCAAGTTGAGGTCCAGGATAAGCAGGTCATACTGTTTGTCGGCCATCATCTGAAGACCCTTATCAAGCCTGTCTGCGCAATCAATTTCGTATTGTCCTTCAGCGGTTTTGGTCAGCAACTGTTTGAGAAAATTAGCCTGAAAATTACTATCCTCAATTATGAGAATGGCAAAAGACCGGACCAGCGGAACGACGTTATCAGATGTAAACATATATTTTAACCCCAGTTCATTGTATCATAACGACCGCCGGATCCGGGTGCTTCGCCTTTACTTGAAGAAGCAGTTGAATCCCTGATATGTCCGGCATAATGACATCGTAGATAAGAAGATCAAATTTATTTTCCTCAATAAGTTTCAGTGCATTTTTTGCACTGTTAGTGGTCATGCAATCATATTTTTCAAATGCTGAATTTCGCTTTATCGATTTGCAATAATACTCATCGTCATCTACTATAGGGCTCGGCAAAAAATAAAATGCTATTCTGTTATATTTGTCGGAAGTTGGACTTTAGTCCAACAACAGCCACTGCATCCCTCAAAAGGCGGGACTAAAGTCCCACTTCCGTTTCACATAATGAAGATGCCAAGAAGTACAATTTATTTTTTGCCGAGCCCATAGTATCTTTGCCCCTATGTTTTGAACGGGAAAAACCTTGCTTTGCTCACTCATTCCCCATTCCCCATTTGACGCACTTTTTCGAAAATCAAGTCCCTGATCTCCCGGATGGAGTCGATTGATTTGCCGGATGGGTCGGGAAGTCCCCACTCCTCGAACTCCACTCCGGTATATTGAGGGCGTTGATCACCGCATCCCATGGAAATTACCATGTCGGCAGGACGGCCGAATGAGGCCGACGCCTCTTTAAGTGATTGGGGACGCAGCCATGCCATGTCTATTCCTTTTTCCCTCATTACCTCTTCCATTATGGGATCTATTTTGGACCCTGGATTGGTTCCGGCTGTTTCAACCTCAAATTCGTCACCATAATTGAGCCTGGCAAACGCTCCCGCCATCTGGCTCCGGCATATGTTTTCCCTGTCGATAAACAGCGCCCTTTTTCTTACAAGATACGGTGAAACGAGTTCAACAGCCAGTTTTCGCGCTTTATCCAGTGAATCGGGGCGGTTGTTGATTTCTCCCGCCTTATCCACCTGCCTTACCGTAATGGCGCCGGATGGTTCAGCGCCTGCCGCATAAAAGAAATACCTTGCTGAAAGCATTGTGCCGTCAAAGAGATTTTTCCCTTTGGTGGCCCCGACAGCCAGGAGAACACCCTTTCGTTGTCTGGTTCCCGGATCAGCCAGTTTGTGTATTGATGACCTCGCCCATAGGGCCTGGGTGCGGTCAATAAGGGCCTTGAGTTGCGCGGTCGGCCCGTAGAAATAAATAGGCGTGGCCATCACGATGATGTCGGCGCGGCGAAGCAGGAAATAGATTTCCTGCATGTTGTCATCAATCGGGCAGTACCCTTTTTTTTCACAGACCCCGCAGCCAAGACACGGTGTCACGCCTTCCCCGGCCACGTCAACAATGTGCGTTATGGCGCCAAGTCTCCCGGCCTCTTCCATGAACGCGGACAGAAGAATGCCGGTATTTCCTTTGTTGCGGGGACTTCCCTGTAATCCAAGAATAAACACGGTTTGGTTTGGCGCTCCTGACTGTGTCGGGTTGTTTTTTTCTGTTTTGTTGCCCCAATATATTTTATAACATACAAGAGCCGATAGTACAGAAATTTTATACAAAAAGAAGAAGAATAATAGGCAACTACCCAGGCTCACGGTTAATCGCTCTGCGATTTTTTTTGCGAGGCACCCCCC
>JAIWHJ010000510.1:0-2197 GCA_048629695.1 Promethearchaeota archaeon | reverse complement strand
ATGTGCTCTATCTGCCTGAAATAATAATCAATAATCAATTGCTAATTTTCAATTATTAATGGGGCATGAGACTTATGGGTAAAGGGTAGCCCTAACCTCTGAACCTTTTAAAAACAGAGCGGGAACACTTACAGAAAAACGACTTGTTAGGTACAGCGCCATTGGATATAATAGTAAACGTTCGCACAGGCGCCGCATCCGCAGCGTTGGTAAATGCTTAGGGATGTGGAAATAACCATCAGGGAAAACATCGTTGAAAAAAAAAATCGACAGGTTTCTGATATACAACAAAAATCGTAAAATCAAGGCAATCATCTTTAACGAAACAAGGGCGACCCTGTTATTCAAAATCATACCCTTTCTTCTGCACTCCAATTATCCGGATCTGCCCGGTTTTATTGATGACGACGACTGTCCCTTTGGAATCCACCTCTTTCGGCCGCAGGAGATTGTATCCACGGAGCTTTTTCACCGCTATTTCCCGACCTCTACCGCAATAAGGACTGACACCCCTTCCGGCTTTACCCGATCCCCCTGCATCCACTCATTAAAAACCATCGGAAGTATCGGCACCATTGCACAGACCGAAAAATCCGACTGCGACTACTGGGTCAGCGTAAGGTATGAAGACCTGGGTGAAAGGGGATTCTCTCTTCTTGAGATGAAGTGCAAGGCCATTGAGAAATGGGCGATGAATGAGCGCCACACAGAGGTTTTTTTCTTTCTCATGGATATAGACCGGACAAGGGAGAACCAATTTGAGTCGGATGCCGAGGATGAGTCTGCGGGATCTTCATTGAAAATCCTCTTAAAAGACGAACTCTTCCGCACACACATTCTGGTAGCCGGCAAGATGCTCCTCTGGTGGCTGATTCCGCCCGGTCTGACCGAGGAAGAATATCGTAAGTATGTTAAGGATCTGGTAAAAACCAGGAAAATCAATCCTAACTTCTTTGTGGATCTGGGTTATATATCAGACATTCCAAAATCCGAGACATTCGGCGCCTGCCTGTGGCAGATGAACAAAGCCCTTGACAGCCCGTTCAAGTCTGTAATCAAGTTTGCCTACCTTGAATTGCTGTTAAAGGTCAAGTCCCGGAGATCGCCGCTCTTCTCGGACAATGTAAAGCGTCTTGTGAGTTTTCCCGACGAGTTAAAATCAGAGGAATATAAGCCGGACCTGGCGAACGTGGACCCGTACCTGCTTCTGGCCCGCGAGATAGCCGCATTTTACAAGGGGGAGGATTCGGAACAGAAAAGGGACCTCCTGATCCGCGAATGCCTTTTTTTGAAAACCCTGGAAGGAATGGAATCCCAGATAAAGGTCCCGGGCAAAGAAGATCATTTGAAACACACCATGGCCATCATGAAAGAATGGGATCTTCTTCCGGACAATCACAAACATTTTCTCCGGTTCAGACACTGGAAATTTAAAAATCAGCTTGATTTCGGGGCCAAAGTCCATGATTTCCTTATCGCGACATACAAGAGACTTCGCTGGATATTCAGAAAATTTGAAAACAAGACCGACGTGACCATCACGGAAAGAGACGTTGCTGTACTTGGCCGTAAATTGTTCACCTTTTATCAGAAAAAGCCGCACAAGATCCCGTACATCCGAACCCTGTCACGGGACGCCATGGGCCAGAAGGACATAACGATTCACATTACCAGATACGAGGGGACTGATTATTATTACGCTTTTCAGGGAGAATTAAATATTAAAAGCATAAAAGAACATCCTGACCTGATTATCAAGCGGGAGACCGCTCCCGTCCCGCTCTTCACATGGCTTCTTATAAATGGAATGCTGAACAGGAAGACAAGCCTTCATATGACCAAAAATTTCCAGACCGTTGACCTGTTTGACATTCAATCCCTCTCGGAAGCCATGCTTAAAACGTTTCCCAAAATCCATTTTGCCCATATTTCAGGTGAAAAACTTTTACAAACAGAGACCGTGATCCAGACAATGGCAGTGGTCAATTTCGACAAATTGCCGGTAAAAGGCTCCAGAACCTTAAACTCCACAATGATCACGGCCAACAGTTGGGGTGAGTACTTTGTCGAGGATTTCACCACACTGATCCAGCTTAAGAATTCCATTCGCCTTCTCTTAACAAAACACTATGTAAGCCGGTGGAACAAGAATCTTGAGATCTTCATCACTCCCCAGAAGGAACAACGCATCATTCAG
>JAIWHJ010000509.1:0-2199 GCA_048629695.1 Promethearchaeota archaeon | reverse complement strand
TCGAAAATTCCCTTTTCACCTATTTCAACCTCGTTTTCCATCACCACTTCAGGCGGGGCTGTCCGTACATCCCACCACCATGGAACAGGCCGCCTGCAGCCCCATTTGCGCCAACCCGGATACCAGGAATAATCATACGCATACCACCAGTAGCCCGGACCGTAGAACCAGTCCCATGGACCGGGCGGATACCACCCGGCAGTGTGACTGTGCCTTATGACCTTGTATTTTACTGTTGCATTTATGACAGGCGCGCCGAAATAGTACCTTGCATTAATTTTTGCAGTGATTGTTTCGCCCAGCGCCACCGGCCGGCACGGGGCCTCGACCTTGACCTCAAATTCGGGTTTCTTGTACTCCTCCACCCTGAATCGACCGCCTCCACGGCCGGGAACATACAATCGGTAGTTCCCCAGTGCTGCCTCGTCCTCCAGTTTAAATTCATGGTCAAATCCGCCCCATTTATCAGCAACAAGATCCTTTTCAAATACCTTCTCTCCTCTGGGATTTTCAATCCGGACCGTAAATGAATCGCCTGCAAATCCTGAGGTGTCTTTTAGATCATATCTTGCATATCGCATCCAGAATTTGAATTTAACAGTCTGGCCCGGCCTGTAAACCGGCCGGTCGGTTATGGTAAATGCCTTTATGTTGTCGTATCTCTGATCGCGGCATCCTTGATACCAGATACCCGAAAAACCGAGATAGGCGAGTCTGCCTTCCTGCGTTGTTGCTGTTATCAGCCACCGCATATTCGAGGAAAGACCCTGGTGCGATGTAAGGCTCTTTTTCTCTTCCAAAGAGAGGCGGGCGGCTGATCTGAAATTGTCTGAAAGGATCACCTGGCCGTCTGAATCCGTGTATTCGGCAAAATTGCTGATCCTGGTATCATGGCCGGATTTTCCGTCACGCCGATCCCGGCGAAAGCCGAAAAATTCCACGTTCGCGTCTGCGACCGGTCTGCCGCTTACTGCATCAGCCACATAAAAGAGCGCCCTGTTTGAAAGGGGCTTTTTCACAATGACCGTGTCATTTATCCAGATGATGATCCGGCTCGTGTTGCCGTCATCCATTTTTGCCTCAACAAGATACGCGCCCGCCTCCTGAAGGGGCGTTGTTACAGTGATCCGCCTGTCAAAATGGTTCGGCCTGGGAGCCAGGTCAAGCGACCAGCCGGCGATCTTTTTCCCGACATACCTTTTTTCATTCTCGTGTACAATCCTGTGGCCGATGTTTCCAAGATTCTCCCTGGTCCACTCAACGCGGCGCGGGTTGGATTTTATATACTCCTTAACATCATCGAGAAGATGTTTTGTCTTGATCCGCCAGGCCGTAAAAGAGACACTGGAACCGTTCCTGAAACGATAATCAACCGTGCCGCCCCGTCCGGCAGGCTGGGTCTTTAAAGGCTCAAACACTCCCCAGTTGCCGATGATCTGCTTTACATGATCCGGACTGCCCGACTTGTTCCAATAACTAGCAGCCTTCACATACTGGCGCCGGTTCTCAAATATACGGGCCAGAATGGCATTATCTCCGGTTTCCTTAAACAGCCTTATGAAATTGAACTCATCAGGAAGGTGGAAACGTTTTATTCCAATAGCGAGCCGCGCAATGGTCTCGTCTTCGGCAAGGGTGTGAAGCGCGTAGGTGCCTGATTCATCCCCGGAATCGTCATCAGATCCAAAACAATCGTAAAGGCCGCTGTATTCCGCCATGGTCTGGACACCGAACCATTTGTACAAAAAATTCGCAAACCGCCTCATGGTCTCGATTTTCCTTAAAGGATCGGCCTCTGCCGTCTGTTTTAATAACCACCGCCACCGCTCGCCGTCCGACGCGGCCGTGTCCCAGGATTCCGGTATCCGGTACAGGACTTTGAAAGCGGCCAGCCAGCGCCCAGGCGCAAGGACACGAACCTGGTGCTCTATCGCCGCAACTACCGTGTGCTCTGCCTCAGCGTGACCAAGCCGGCGTATCGCATCCTGAGCGCTTTTGCTGAAGGCAAGCCGTTGGGAGAGGCCCTCATCGGCGCCCGGGCGCCGCGCAGCGCGCTCTTTGGGTGGTTTCAGCAGTGGGTGAGTGAAGGGATCTTCCAGCGAATGGAGATCACCAGCCGAACCGAAGCGTGAAGCGGTAGGTGCGGCCGTCATTCAGCGTATTCGTGATCTGAGCGAAGTTTTTCGAGGAGAGGCTGCG
>JAIWHJ010000508.1:0-2201 GCA_048629695.1 Promethearchaeota archaeon | reverse complement strand
GCTTATCTGCTGATCAGCCTGCTCACCTCCCTGTGAAGCGCCCCGCAGGAAGTGCCCTTGGGGTGCGCTGCCAAACATTTACAATTTGGTGGTTCTAGCTATTTTCCGGCATTAAGCCGAATATTTACCATCCTGAAATCAAAATGTAACTGATCACGGGGGCAAAGTAACCATAACAACGGTTATTTCCGTGCCGTGAAGTAAATGTCCTTGTGGGTTTCAAGGTCGGGGAATGTCTGGATTTTGGCCGGAAAAAGTACGAATTCCCTAAAAAAAACGGGTCGTGGCGCTGACCAGGATCAAGTCTTGGTCGGCAAGGTTGTAAAGGCCCACGGTATCAAGGGCGAGATAAAGGTATTTCCTTTCTCAAAATTCCCGGATGATTTTAAGTCATACCCTGATGTGATCATTACTGACGAGCCTGCCGGGGAAAGAGTAGTTTACCGCGTCATCAAAAGCCGCAGTTGGAAGAAACTCGCCATAATCCAGCTTGATGGAGTGGACAATCGGAACGATTCAGAGGAGTTACGCGGCAGGGAGGTCTGGATTCCCAGACAGTACCTGCAGCAACCAGAGCCTGACGAATACTGCCTGCCTGAGTTGAAAGGACTGCAGGTGGTCACGGACAACGGTCGCAAGCTTGGGACCGTCACGTCACTCATGGCAACCCCCGTGCATGATATACTGGTAATTACAGGCCTTGACCGGGAATATCTGATTCCAGCCGTAAATGAATTGATTAGAGATATAGATGAGGAAACAGGCACCCTGATCATTTCCCCTACTCCCGGATTGCTGGAGATTAACGACTAAACGGCGAATGAGATTTGACGTTCTCACTATTTTTCCTGATCTGCTTAAATCCCCCTTGGAGGAAGGAATTATCCGACGGGCGGTGCAGGACGAAAAAATCAGGATAGAGATACACAACATCCGCGATTTTGCCCTTGATAAACACGCCATGACGGATGACCGCCCGTTCGGCGGTGGTGAAGGCATGGTGATGAAGCCCGAACCCATTGCCGCGGCTCTTCAGCATGTGCGCAATCCGGCCCTTGCCTGCCATGTGATCCTGCTTAGCCCGCAGGGGCGGTTATTTTCCCAGGAAGTAGCCGAGGAACTGGCCCGACTGGACCACTTGGTGTTGTTGTGCGGCAGATACGAGGGCGTGGACGAACGAATCAGGACCGGGTTTGTTGATGATGAGATCTCGGTTGGGAATTACATCCTCACAGGCGGGGAACCGGCAGCCTTAATATTGATTGATGCTATTACCAGGCTAATCCCCGGCGTGCTTGGATGCGCTGATTCGGCTGAAAACGACAGCTTCAGTCATGGGCTGCTCAAGCACCCTCAATTCACCAGGCCCAGGGTATTTAATTCAGTTAGGGTACCGGACGTTCTTTTGTCCGGAGACCATAAAGCTATCTTTGAATGGCGCTTTGCTGCCTCGGTGCGGCAGACATTGGAAAAAAGACCTGATTTGCTTGAGCATGTAAGCTTTACCAAAAGCGAAATTAAGATTCTGAAAAAGCACGGAGTGGATATAAGGGATGTACCGGAATGCTGTGAAAATGCAAATCAGATTAGATCTTGCCCTGGTACACTATCCGGTATACAACAAAAACAGAGAGACTATCGGCTCCGCAGTCACTAACCTCGACCTGCACGACATTGCAAGGGCCGGTCGGACATATGGTGTTGACACGCTATACATCGTGACACCCTACCAGGACCAGCAGGAACTGGTCAGTGAGATAACAGCCCACTGGCGGACCGGGCACGGGGCTCAATACAACAGCACGAGAAAGGACGCTCTCTCGATTGTGCGCCTCTGCAGCGACCTGGACGAATTATTTGCCCTGACGACCGAGAAATGGAAGGAACGTCCTACAATCCTGGCCACCAGCGCAAAGGAGCACGCAACCACATGGTCTTACGATCTGACTCGGAAAAAGCTTTATTCCGGAGAGCGGCTCCTGATTTTATTCGGAACCGCATGGGGTTTGACGTTGGAAGCGCTAAACGCGGTTGACGGCGTATTGCCGCCCATTAAAGGTCAGGCAGAGTACAACCACCTGTCAGTGAGATCCGCTGCAGCCATAGTGCTGGATCGGCTTTTAGGCGGCAGCTATTAGGATTCGCCCAAAAATAAATTGTACTTCTTGGCATCTTCATTATGTGAAACGGAAGTGGGACTT
>JAIWHJ010000507.1:0-2203 GCA_048629695.1 Promethearchaeota archaeon | reverse complement strand
GACCCCTTCCAGGGGTAATCAGTGATGTGTATCAGGCCCAGGAGGCCATGCGCGTCCATGCAAAACAGGCCACCACCGTGATCACCATTGCTACCCAGCTTCACTCCATTGCCTTTGGCAATATGTTGCCAAGTTACAGGGTGATGGCTGATGGTACGGTACGGAAGGTTTATCTGTATGTTGTTGACATGACGGAGTTTTCTGCCGACAAACTTGCAAGTCGTGGTTCAGGGCAGGTTGTTCCGGTACTCACAAACGGTCAAGATTTCGTGGTTAATCTCTGGAAGAATCTGGCATAACGGATGAAAATAACGTGCGAATTTTTGGTATTCCCATGGATCTAGATCAGGAACAACGTGGCGTTAATATGGGCTTTTCTGCCATTCGCTATGCTGCCTTTCCAGCAGCTGCGACAATTTGCCACATTTACACAGTTGAGACATATGGTATACGTACCACAACGTGCCGACCTGTAATTGTAAGTAAATAAATAACTGTTGAAAACGATATTTCAGGTCAACGTAAGGCATTGGAATGATCGGGGAGACCTTGATCAAAAGATGAAAAATGATGTGAGGGGATTCATGGAAGAGCAAAACAGCGACAGCAAGGGATTATCACGACGTAAAGTGCTTATTGGGACAGGTGCTTTGGCTGCAGGAGCAGCCCTGACACAACTTGGCGGCATAATTAAACCCGCACAGGCCACAGGCGGCAAGACCGAAAAATGGCCTTGGCCGTATGAGAAACTTGACCCTGCCGAAACTGCGGAGATATGCTATAATGAGTGGTATAGAGTTTTCTGTGGCGCAGCCGTAATCAATAGTATTTTCAGTCAATTGCGCGAGAAAGTAGGCGAGCCGTATACCTCGTTCCCATCAGATGCCTTTGTCTTTCTGGAAGGTGGACAGGTTGGTTGGGGAACAATCTGCGGCTCCCCGGCAGGAGCGAACATCGTTGCCAACTTAATCATCGGCCCTCGTATCGCAGGCGCCAATGAGGGACACCACATGGCATCAGACAACATGCAATGGTACTCTGAAACCGCCTTGCCGACCTTTACTCCCAAAAAACGGAAAATATCATCAACTTATCCGACAACCGTCAGCGAATCACCCCTTTGCCACATTTCAGTAGGAAAATGGATGAAGGCAGCAAACAAGGCTCTGAAAAGTCCTGAAAGAAAAGAACGTTGCGCCCGGGTTGCTGCCAGTTCAGCCTACCACCTGGTTGAAATGCTCAACGATTGGAAAGACGGTAAATACGAATCCACCTCCGATTTCAGCTGTTCAGGAGAGCATGGTATTACAGGACAGTTCAATTGCACGGAATGTCATGGTGACGATGTCCCTCAAGCACCAACAATGCCCAAAACCAAAAAATCATAATAGTTTGACGTAAAACTGTTTAGTAGTACCAATCTGTGCGCCCACAAAGCTGACAATATAGGCTTTTTATTATTGACAGCTTGTGGGCATGCAGACAGATGGAAAACCGGTCGATTGTTGTGCCGGACACGGTCTTGACGAAGCTTCCCTTTGGGGAGTAGGGCTTGGCCAACCATTGACTGTATGTGTCACCTGATCAGAGTGACATATTAACTATCTATATTATTTCTGTATTTTGCAACAAACCACGAAGGGCAAGAAGTCATTGACTGTCTTTTTTAGTTTTCTTCATGCTCTTCGTGTCCTTCGTTTTGAAAAAACCTTTTTTTAGCCTCCAGATCACCTTGAGTAAAAGGGGTACCAGTCCACGTTTTTTTTTTGAGAGGGCAAAAAAACCGTGGTTTGTCTCCTACTGTTAATTTTTTCGAGTATTTTGACCGTGCTTAGGGCTCGCTCAAAAATAACTTCGCATTCTGAGGCGGCACTGCAACACATCTTTCGGCGATCCGCAAATAGCAAAATACTCGAAAGAGCGCTGCTATTACTGCGTTTTTGCCATCTGCGGCTTGCCAAAATATATGTCCCATTGTCACCTCATAATTACGAAGTTATTTTTGAGCGAGCCCTTAGATGCCAATCTGGCAGGTAACGAGCCCGATGGATACGAACCTCCCAAAATTAGGGTTTTCAAAAGAATCGATGAGATAAACGAAAACTAAGATTTTAGCAGGATTCCGACCCGGGAGGTGAAGATCTCCCGGGTCTCATCGCCTTTTTCACATGGCCGCCGGATCAATCCCCCCCTTGACAAAAAG
>JAIWHJ010000506.1:0-2207 GCA_048629695.1 Promethearchaeota archaeon | reverse complement strand
AGCACTCCACAGGAAGTGCCCTTGGGGTGCGCTGCCAAACATTTACAATTTGGTGGTTCCAGCTATTTTCCGGCATCAAGCCGAATATTTATGGTGAGAGAATCGGCTGTTTACCATTTTCACACTCTTGTCAGATGTCGATACTTGATGCGGTGCGGTTGATCAGCCGTGCTTCCTAACCGTTTTCTGCGGTCGGCTTCATATTCCGTGTAATTACCATCAAACCAGACCACCCTGCTATCTCCTTCAAAGGCAAGAATATAGGTGGCGATCCGATCCAGAAACCAGCGGTCATGGCTGATGACCACGGCGCAGCCGGCAAAATTATTCAGGGCCTCTTCCAGTGCCCGCAGGGTGTTGACATCAAGATCGTTTGTCGGTTCGTCAAGCAGGATGACATTCCCTCCCTCCTTGAGCATGCGGGCCAGGTGAACCCTGTTGCGCTGGCCGCCTGAAAGCAGACCCACCTTTTTCTGCTGCTCTGTTCCGGAAAAATTAAAGCGGCCCACATAAGCCCTGGAATTCATCTCCCGGTTTCCCAGCTTAATGGTATCCATGCCGTCGGAAATCGCCTCCCAGATACTCTTGTCAGGATCAAGGGCGTCCCGGCTCTGGTCCACACAAGCAAGCTTGACGGTCTCGCCGATGCGGATCATTCCTTTATCGGGTTTTTCCAGGCCGGTGATCATCTTAAACAAAGTTGTTTTGCCGGCGCCGTTGGGGCCGATCACGCCGATAATGCCTCCCGGCGGCAGGGAAAAAGTCATATCATCAATCAAGAGCCGGTCGCCAAATCCCTTGCGTATCCCGTCCGCGTCAATCACCACCTTTCCCAACCGCGGCCCCGGCGGAATATAGATTTCCAGCTCGCCGGCCCGTTCCTCTCCTTCCCTGCCCAACAGCTGTTCATAGGCATTGATCCTGGCCTTGGACTTGGCATGTCTGGCCTTGGGTGTCATTCTGATCCACTCCAGTTCACGCTGTAAGGTTTTCTGCCTGTCAGACTTCTGCTTCTCTTCCGCCTGCAGACGTTTACGTTTTTGCTCAAGCCAGGAGGAATAATTGCCTTTCCAGGGAATACCGCGACCACGGTCAAGCTCCAAAATCCAGCCCGCCACATTGTCAAGAAAATAGCGGTCATGAGTAATGGCAATAACCGTTCCTTCATAGCGCTGGAGATGATGTTCGAGCCAGGCCACGGTTTCCGCATCCAAGTGGTTTGTCGGCTCATCAAGGAGGAGGATGTCCGGTTTTTTCAGCAACAGACGGCAAAGGGCTACCCGCCGTTTCTCACCGCCGGACAGAATATTGACCAACGCGTCGGCAGGAGGACAGCGCAGGGCATCCATGGCCATGTCAAGGCGGGCATCAAGATCCCAGCCATCCAACGCGTCCAGTTTTTCCTGAACCTCACCCTGACGGGCAATGAGATTGTTCATCTCATCGTCCGTCATGGGCTCGGCGAATTTTTCATTAATTCGGTTGAATTCGTCCAGCAGATCAACCGTCTCCTGCACGCCTTTCTCAACGATCTGCCTGACGGTTTTGTCGTCATCCAGTAATGGTTCCTGCTCCAGGAGACCAACGGTCAGTCCCGGGGAAATTGATGTTTTGCCGACAAAATCTCTGTCCACCCCGGCCAGGATTCGCAGCAATGAACTCTTGCCCGAACCGTTCAGTCCCAGGACACCGATTTTTGCTCCATAAAAATAAGAAAGGTTGATGTCCTTCAGAACGGGCTTCTTATCATAAAACTTGCTTACTCCAATCATGGAGTAGATCACTTTCTTTTTTTCAACAGCCATGGGGTCCATCCTGTAAATATTTTTATTTGATCACAACTTTGTGCTGGCTGGTGCTTTCGTCAGCAAAAACCACCCGGATCGTATAGATTCCTGTTTGCAGTTCCGGAAATTTCAAGGTAAGCCGTTTTGTTGACCCCTCAAACTTCTGTTTATAAACAAGTTGTCCGATCAGATTTACCAAAGTGACTTCCCGTACAGGGGCGTCAGCATCCAGTGTTATCTGTTGTGAAGTAACCGGGTTTGGATACAAAACAATGGTATGAACTGCCTGGTAATCATTTATTCCCCATCCTATTATTGGCCCGGTATGACAATCACAGCGGTGGAAGCCAAGGCTGTCGTAAGTGTTCTTTGCAACAGAATCCCATTCAACATCGACTTTGAAGATCGCAGGGTTCACCT
>JAIWHJ010000505.1:0-2226 GCA_048629695.1 Promethearchaeota archaeon | reverse complement strand
CACCCGTTTCGGATTTTCCTCGCCTATGGCCTGCATTGCGGCCAGGACAGCGGCCCCGCCGCACATATCGTATTTCATCTCATCCATTAGAGGAGGAGGCTTTAAAGAGATGCCTCCGGAATCAAACGTCAATCCTTTACCGACAATAAGTAGTGTCGGGACCTTTTTTCCTGTACGGTATTCAAGAATCACTAATGCAGGTGGCTGAGCAGATCCTTGACTGACTCCCAAAATACCGCCCATACCAAGCTTTTTCAATTCCGGCTTTAAAAGGACACTGGCCTTGAAACCATATTTATCAGCCAATTCGAGTCCATAGTCCGCAAACCGTGACGGGGTCCAATAATTTCCAGGCTCGTTTGCCATATCCCGGGCAATACCGACAGCGCCGGCCGCAGTGCTTCCCCGTTTAAGACCTTTGCGCACACCAGCCGCATCAGGGGGAGTATACAGCGCGATTTCATCGATCTCCGCGGATTCCTCCTCCTCATTATTGTTGTTGTTATTGTGATCGGTCTTATATTTCCGAAATCGATATGCACCAAGAAGAAGCCCTTCAACCAGGCATTCCGTCAATTCAGACCTGCTGAAACCCTTTGCTTCCGGGACTGTTACGATAATCTTCTTTGCCTTTGTCTTTAAGGCTGCCGAAGAGGCGGCGCCTCCGCCTTTCCGAAATATCTCCCTTGAAAAATCATCCTTCCCAAGTCCTACAATAAGTACCCTTTTCACATAGTTCCCGGCTTTGCCGGGTTTTTCCGGGTAAAACATAAGTGTTTGACCCTCTTTTGCCAGGAAATCGCCCGTATCAAAGGCACGGGATAAAACCTGCCGGCATTCCTTGCAAGGACAGTTGGGATGGCCTTTTTTTGCAGGCTGCCTCACAAAATAGACCGCCATATCTCCTCCATATTTTTCAGGCGGGGTTTTTATTACCTTGATCATGATCAGACAATCCTCAAAAGTTGAAATTTCTATAAAATATTTTCTAAGGTACTAAATTTCATGTAGTAATGTTAATATATTATTATTATTTTTGCACAGAATATAACTCAGGCCGCACTCTCAACAAAATAATGGAGGTCCCAGTTGATCACCCAGCTCTGCCTTGCTGTTGGAATAGCAATTTTCGTATCTGCAATGTGCAGTATCTTCGAAGCCGTACTCTATTCAACCCCCTTAAGCCACATCGAGATCCTTGCCAAATCAGGAAAAAAATCAGGCAGAGTCTTAAAAAACCTCAGGTCTGATATTCAAAAGCCCATCACCGCAATCCTGACCTTAAACACAATAGCAAATACCATGGGCGCTGCGGTGGCAGGCGCTTCTGCGGCAATGTTGCTGGGGGAAAAAAGCTTGGCCTTATTTTCAGCTATGTTCACCCTTTCGATTCTTCTTTTTTCCGAAATATTGCCCAAAACAGCCGGTGTGGCGTACTGCAGGGAACTGGCCCCATGGATCGCTTTGCCTGTAAAATGGCTTGTTACGATCCTGACCCCGATTATATGGATCAGTCAAGCCGTGACCCGGCTTGTGCCGAAACATAAAAAGGAAACGCTCATCTCGGCCGAGGAGATACAGGCATTTGCCGCCATCAGCCGGAAATCCGGGGAGATCGACCCTGAACAGGAAAAGGTCATTACCAATATACTGGAACTGGACAACAAAAGCGTCCGGCAGGTCATGACTCCGCGTACAGTCACATTCGTCATGAACGAGCATCTCACCGTAGCCGAGGCCCAGAAAATGAAACAGCAGTGGGACAGCCACAGCCGCGTGCCGGTTTATGATAATGACCTGGATGATATTGTCGGTATAGTTCTGCGCAAGGACGTCTTAAACAGTGTTGCCGACGGCCGGGAACAACAAAAGCTGTCAGTCATGATGCATCCTGTCCATTTTGTTCCTGAATTTGCGCCGCTGCAGAGGGTCATGATGGAATTCTTCAAGTTCCGCCAGCACCTGTTCGTAGTAGTGGATGAGTATGGGGGATTTACCGGAGTTATAAGCCTGGAAGACATTATCGAGGAAATAGTTGGGCACGAGATCATGGATGAATCCGACCAGACAAAAAACATGCGCCAATTAGCAAGGTCAAAAAGAAAAACCCTGACAAGACACCTTACTCCTGATTCGTGAATGTTTACAGGGTTACGGGGTTTTGGGTTCAGAGGTTCATGTATCGGAAAAACAAAGTTTCTGTCCATTTGTTAGAGATTATCAATT
>JAIWHJ010000504.1:0-2233 GCA_048629695.1 Promethearchaeota archaeon | reverse complement strand
TTGATGTGTATGTGCTCTATCTGCCTGAAATAATAATCAATAATCAATTGCTGATTTTCAATTATTAATGGGGCATGAGACTTATGGGTAAAGGGCTCTCCTAGCTCGCGACCCTTGTACCGCCGAAAGCCAGGAAGGCCAACCCGGCTGTTCTAAAAAACGCCCCTGTTATTTCAAGAATATTCTGCGATACGACAGGGCTGAGCAGGAGAACATAATCCGCAATAAAAAGAAGAACAACTGTAACCAGTATCAGGTTGATGACATCCCCAACCTTGCCGCCGGTATATTTTTTCCGTGCCCTGTTAAAGGCCATCAGTATGAGGATATATATTACTAATGTAAAAATCAGAATTACCATTTGCGCCGACATATTAACCTCCATTTACTTTTTTTTGAAAGACCTCGAATAAACTCAATAATCGTATTTACAATGAGTGCAGCGTCAATGTCGGCCTGCTGCTGCAGCCCCAGGTAGTAGTTCCCCACCGGAAAAATAAAATAATTCTCCCTGGTTCCGCGTGAAAAAACAAAATAGGTAAATCGATCCTTCTCTATTTTATCGCAGTTCAAACCACAGTCAAGCACCATTTTTGCCAGTGATTCGGGATGTTCCGTATTATGACTTGCTATTGTGCCGTCATTCTTGACCAGCATATAGTTCTTTACGCCCTTGATCCCGGCAATTTTTGCAAAATCACTGAGCGTTGCCATGTTTTAAGAATCCCTTTAACGTAACCGTTCACGGTTAACTATTGCCTGAATCAGTCCGGAAAACATGATCTTAACTCATCCACCGCCGAATCCAGTGATTCTTCCAACCGGCCCGCTGCATGAGCCGATGTGCTGACAAGCGCCAGAAATACATCCTCGGTCACTTTTTTTAAAACCAGAGCAGACTTTTTCAAGATCAGGGAGACCCCTGCTATATCTCTGAAATTTCTCTGCCCAAGGCGGTAATTTTCTTCAAGTATACTGCCGATCAATGCCGGATTCTCATCATCAACGGCATCAAAATTTTTTTTTGCTGTAACGCCGTTTTTGGTATGAAAAATAAATAAACCTGTTACTCCGGGAAGAGCGCCCAATTCTTCCAGTATCCGATCTATTTTTTTGGGGACAACACCCGGTTCCTCCAGTATCTGTTCTATCCTTTTGGGGACAGCGCCATTTTTTTCATTCCCCGGGGCTGCCGCCTGCTCTGTATCAAGCCCGGCATTCGGCCTGGAAACCCGGTTAAAATAACTGCATTCCCGACACCTGAACTCGACAATATCAGTTGTAATTGTATCAAAATCAATGAAGTTTTTTCCACCACAATCCTCACAAAAAAAAATCATGGTTATTTATTTCCACATCCCTATAAACAGGTTTTTCAGTTTTTCTAGAAAACCGGGCAGGGCGCGCTTAGATTTTTGAAGAATCGCGCCGTTTTCTTCCTCAATTTTTTCTTCATGCAACGATTCCTCGGTCTCAGAGGCCTGTGTTTGTTCATCCGGTTCATATTCAGGCACCGGCGGAGGGACCGACTCTTTTTCAGAAACCTGTTCCACACCGGCTGGATGAGTAGAAATGGCGGAAAGAACAAGCTGTTCCTGATGTTGGATATACTTGTTCATCTCCCTGAAAAGAATTTCACGAGTATCAGCCCTTGTCTCATCATGAGATGAAAGCGCTACTTCCATGCTGCTGATTACCGAACGCAGCATGGTTACAGAATTCAAAGCAGGGTCCTTTACAGGAAGGGTAACATTTTTTCCGAGTGAATCCATAATATTGAGAAACATCGTGATTTCGGGTTCATCCTGCCATGCATCCTTTGCATTTCGGATCTCCTGACTGAAATCTTCTATGGTCTGCTGATCAGCATCACCATTAATGGATGATGATATAAGCTTCTCAATAGACTCCATAAGGGCGGCAGTCGGAACGGAAAATTCCTCAACCGGATCAACCGCCACTTCTCCTTTTTCCTCCCTTTCTTCATCCCGATATTCATCCTCAAACTCAAACGGTATTATGGCATCTTCTGCGCTAACCTCCTCTTCCGCAACCGCAACGGCCGGAGGCTCCTCCTCTTCCATCAGTTCCAGTTTCAATTCGGCTTCATCTTCGGGTGTAACTTTTTTGCCTGCCTCGGATGCAGGGACTTTAACCTCATCAACCAGGAGATCCTCGACCTGGAATTCTACTCCCGGAACCTCAAGAGGCGGCGGAGCCACTGCTTCCTGCC
>JAIWHJ010000503.1:0-2271 GCA_048629695.1 Promethearchaeota archaeon | reverse complement strand
CGCCCGCATGGCAAGGCGCGAGGAGGGCGAATAGCAGGGCTATTTAACCGACGAGCAACGCAGCCATGCGGGATGGATCGACGCATGAAAATGTGAAGTTATTTTTGGGCGAGCCCTAAGGTGGAAACAAATGTCGGAAAAATTAAAAGGCGCTTTTGTTCAGAGGGACAAAAAAACTTATGCAGTAGTGCCCAGAACTCCTATGGGAATGCTGACACCTGTTATTTTGGAAAATATAGCCGAAGTAGCTCGTAAATATGAGATTCCGATTATTAAAATTACCTCGGGCCAGCGTATCGCACTGGTAGGACTGAAGCCGGAAATCATTGATGATGTATGGAAAGAACTCGGCATGGACGCTGCTCCTGCCGTCCAGTTGTGTGTGCATTATGTTCAGGCCTGTCCCGGTAATGCCGTGTGCAAGTTCGGCGTACGGGATTCACTTGGATTAGGAGGCAAGCTGGAGGAACTTTTCGTGGGCATGGAACTTCCCGCAAAGGTCAAGATCGGCATCTCCGGCTGTCCATTGAATTGCGGTGAAGGATATATGAGAGATCTCGGCGCGTTTGGAAAAAAATCAGGCTGGACCGTGATGTTTGGAGGCAATGCGGGAGGCAGGCCAAGAATTGGTGATGTAATCGCTAAAGGAATAGATGAAAAGGAGGTAATTGACCTGGCCAAGAGGTGTTTTGAGTATTACCGAAATAATGGTAAAAAATCAGAAAGAACAGCCCGGTTTATCAACCGGATTGGTATTGAGGAATTTAAAAAGGCTGTTCTGTTGTAAAGTTGTTTTTGAGCGCGCCTTAAGGATACTGACATGACTTCTGTGAACTTTGATCTTCGTCAGCTTGAGATATTCTGCAAGGTGGTCGACCCGGGCAGCTTTTCAAAGGCAGCCGGCGAGGTCTTCCATACAAGGGTATAAAAGTACCTTCACGAAAATATTTCCTGCCAAAAACGCGCAGAAAATATTTTCTAAGGCACTAATAAGGTCAAGGTGTACATGTACAGACCTTATTACGTCCTTGGGCCTTGGCGTAATACAACGCCTTGTCCGTCTTGGAAATAAGGCCTTCAAAGGAATTGGCGTCTTCACCTATAGTGGCGACCCCGAAGCTGCAGGTTAATTTAAGGCCATGGCTGGACTTAAATGACATCTCTTCAACATGTTTTCTTATATCATCGGCAAGATTATAGGCTAACTGCTTATCGGAGTTTAGAAGCAGAATAGCAAACTCATCTCCCCCGTATCTGGCCACAACGTCACTCTGCCTCAATTCGCTCCGTAAAGTTTTGCCCAGCCATGTGACAACAGCATCCCCGATTGGGTGACCGTAGTTGTCATTTATTGTTTTGAAGTGATCGATATCGACCAGTATCATGCTTAATGAAACATTATAGCGCCTGGAACGTTCCAGTTCATCAACCAGACGCTCGTTAAAATAGCGTCTGTTGTGTAATCCGGTCAATTCATCTCTTATCGATGCGTCAACTGTTCTGCTGTGAATCTTGGAGTTATTTATAGCCACGCCCACGCCATAGGCGATAACGGCAAGCATTGTAACCTGATCGTCGGTGAACCGTCCATCACCATTTTGGCAGTCAATCAGCAGAACTCCTTCGACCGATTCGACCATACTTTTTGTAAAAACACGACATTTCTTGCACATCTCCTGATGTTCTTCAACCGACATTTCATTGCCGTCAAAGCATTTAATCCCCGGCACCAGCCAGCAACGCAACAATTTTTCTGTATTAGCCGGGCAATCTGTCATCTTGCAGTTTTTTACATCCCAGCACCGAATACGCTTCTGATTCGTTATGGGGATAACCGCAAAATTCTTTAAACCCAGCTGCCTTACATATGGATCATCACCGGCAGACTCATTCCAGATAGGAAATCCCGTTACCAGCGGTCTGGTAAGAATAAATTCTTCCCTCACCGGTATTTCCAAGGCATTGATTGTGCCCGGATCAAACCCATTGCATAACTTTCCCTGCAGGACACCCTGTTTATGCTTGACAAAAAAAAGGGCGACCCGATCGATTGAAAAAATATCCCCAACTAATTTGACAAACTTTTTCTCAATTGCATCAATATCCATATCTTCATATATGAGTGAAAGCATTTCCAATACGGCCAGGTAATCAGTTTTCATAAATTCTATCCTGTTCGGTTGATCTTGATATCGATTTTCCATAAATCATAATACTACTTTCGGAGTTATATTGGCAATCTTCTTTTTCTTTTAGTGCCTTAGAAAATAT
>JAIWHJ010000502.1:0-2273 GCA_048629695.1 Promethearchaeota archaeon | reverse complement strand
TTGTTCGTGTACGTTCACGAGCACGTTCACGGCACGGTGCTCCTAATGTTGAGACTGATTAGCGCAATATTTACATTATCTTACTGGTGTCACTTTTTTGTATTGCATTCCATGAGACTTATGGGTAAAGGGTAGGGCAAGCCGCTACCGGCTGCCTGTGATCATCGGCAACGTGAACGGCGTGTTGCCTTCTCTTCAGGGGGACATGCATGGCGAAGTCTACGTCCCACTCTACCGGCCTTTCCTGGTAAACGCTCACCTTTTCGTGAAAACAAAAAGAGTCCGCACAGCGTCTGAAAAGGGCAGCCTGAATTCAAGGGTTTCGGTCAGTTGAAAGGGGCTGTTTTGCGTTTCTTTTTTCCATGCCTTTACTTCATTTTCACCCTTGGGTCCTTTCATGCAGATTACCTTTCCTCCGGGCCGGCAGGATTGGGCGGAAAGATCAAGAAAGTCCGCGATCCGTGTCAATGCTCTACTGGTAATCAAGGTAAACAACCTGTTCTCTTCTTTCGGCACATAATCTCTATTCAGCCGTTCAGCAACAAGAGTCACCCCTGAAAGACCAAGGGTTCGAATAATCTGTTTTAGAAATGAAACCCTTTTCAGGCGCGGTTCCATCAGGGTTACATGAAGTTCAGGAAAAGCGATTTTGAGCACAAGTCCTGGAAAGCCTGCGCCCGTTCCAACGTCCAGCAGGCTCGCCGGTTTTTGAGAGTCAAGAATGATGGGGAAAAGGGTCAGTGAGTCGAGAAAGTGATTTTCAATGATTTTGAGATCAGGTCCTTTGGCAACCAGATTTATTTTCCGGTTCCATTTCATGAGTTCCAGGAAATACTGATCCAGCTTTAAGACGGCATCCTCCGCCACCCGCAGTCCCATAAGATCAAGACCTTTGGTCAGTATTTCCTTACTTTTCATCAATTCTGATGTAACCATTCAGATCAGAGGGGAGCCCTATTTAGCAGACTCCTCCGTATGTAATCGTTCACAGGTGCCCCATATGTGTACCCTGAAGGGCATAAACTCCAGCAGGCTGGCGAACTATAGTAAACCTATGTGAACCAGACTGATCGTACCCCAAGGGCACTTCCGTTGGGCGCGTGCAGATGGGGTGCCTGTGAACGATTACATTCTGATTGAAACGGATTCTGCATGGGCGGTCAGCCCTTCCATATCCGCCAGTTTAAGGATATGTTCGGCATCTTTTATAAGCGCCTGGCGTGTGTAGGAGATAAGGCTTGTCTTTTTTACAAATGTCTCGACACCAAGGGCTGAAGAGAAACGGGCGGTGCCCATGGTCGGCAGGACGTGGTTGGGGCCGGCGATGTAGTCGCCCGCCGCCTCCGGGGAATGGTTGCCCAGGAAAATCGCGCCGGCATTTCGTATTTGATGCATCCATTTGTCAGGCTCATTGAGCATCAATTCGAGATGTTCGGCAGCGATCCGGTTTGCGATTGAGATTGATTCTGAAACATCTTTGCTGATCAGTATTACTCCGCGGTCAACAAGGGCCTTTCCTGCAATCTTGTTTCTGCTCAGTGACGCAAGCCGGCTTTCCAATTGTTTTACTACCTGTTCGGCAATATCAGAACTCGTTGTTACAAGCATGGCCAGGGCCTGGGGGTCATGTTCCGCCTGGGCCAGCATGTCTGCGGCGATAAACGCCGGGTTTGCAGATTCATCCGCAAGAATCAGTACCTCGCTTGGACCTGCAATCATATCTATTCGAACGCGTCCGGATACCTGCCTCTTGGCCTCGGCCACGTATTGATTCCCTGGTCCGACTATCACGTCCACAGGCCGGATGGTCCCGGTGCCGTAAGCAAGTGCGGCAACAGCCCATGCACTGCCCACTTTGTAGATTTCGGTTATGCCTGTTTTTCGGGCTGCAACCAGAATCGCGGGATTTACCTGTCCGTGTCTGTCCGGCGGAGTTGCCATGACCCGCCTTTTGACACCCGCGATAAGCGCTGGAATCCCGTTCATCAGAACAGATGACACAAGCGGCGTGGTTCCTCCCTGCCCGCCTGGCACATACAGGCCGGCCGATTCCACGGGGTGAACCAATCTGCCCGTGACAATCCCGTCATCCCTTGTTATTGTCCAGGACTCCTCCTTTTCTTTTTCATGAAAGAAGTGAATCCGTTCAAAAGCAATATCAAGGGTCCGGATGAAATCAGGATCCACTTGATTGTGGGACTCATCAAGTTCCTGTTTGCTTACTCTCATCTGTTCAACAGTTAAATCCGGTGCG
The DNA here is from genome assembly GCA_048629695.1 of Promethearchaeota archaeon. GTDB lineage: Bacteria > Desulfobacterota > Desulfobulbia > Desulfobulbales > DAOVYS01 > DAOVYS01. Next base: position 19 of record JAIWHJ010000502.1, on the reverse strand, counting down.
TCGAATTGCCTGGTATATT
>JAIWHJ010000501.1:0-2282 GCA_048629695.1 Promethearchaeota archaeon | reverse complement strand
TATACCTAACCCAGATAAACTGGAATTCTTTATAAGGTCCTGGACTATTTTCAGTACCCCCCTGAGGGGTATAAGTACCTTATACCTTTAAACCTATCGAATGGTGAATTTGAATGAGAAGACTTTTCGGAACTGACGGGGTCCGGGGTGTTGCCAACACCTATCCCATGACCACCGAGATTGCCATGCAGATCGGGCGGGGGATTGCCTTTCTGATTAAAGATACCGGCCACCAGGGCCGAATCGTCATTGGAAAGGACACCCGGGTCTCGGGTTACATGATTGAAAACGCCCTTGCGGCCGGAATCTGCTCTATGGGAGTCAACGTCATCCTGGTTGGTCCGCTGCCCACGCCGGGCATTGCGTTTATCACAACCAGCATGCGCGCTGATGCCGGGGTTGTTATTTCAGCATCTCACAATCCTTTCCAGGATAACGGGATCAAGATATTTTCCCATGACGGCTTTAAGCTGCCTGATGAGCAGGAGGCTGATATTGAAGATCTCATATTTTCACAGAAAATGGCGGCGTTAAGGCCTGTTGCGGATGATGTGGGCAAGGCCTTTAGAATAGACGACGCAAAAGGCCGTTACGTGGTGTTTTTAAAGAACACATTCCCGAAAAAATACACCCTGGATGATTTTCACATCGTGCTCGACTGCGCCAACGGGGCCACGTACGGAGTGGCGCCGCACGTGTTCGAAGAGCTTGGCGCCAGGGTAACTGCAATTGGAGTCACTCCGGATGGTAAAAACATAAATCATGAATGCGGGGCACTGCATCCTGGGCTGATTGCGGAAAAGGTCCTGGCAACCGGCGCAAACCTGGGGATCGCCCTGGATGGAGACGGAGACAGGGTCATTATCTGTGATGAAAAGGGTAATATTGTTGACGGCGACCACATCATGGCCATCTGCGCCGCAGACCTGATGTCCAGGAAAAAATTAAAGAAAAAGACCCTGGTTACAACCGTGATGAGCAACCTGGGCCTGGAGGTCGCGATGCAGCGTCTTGGCGGCAAAATGGTGCGCACAAAAGTGGGCGACCGTTACGTTGTTGAGGAAATGCGAAAGAATAAATACAGTTTCGGAGGTGAGCAGTCCGGCCATTTGATTTTTCTGGAACACAGTACGACCGGCGACGGAATTCTCGCAGCGCTTCAGATCCTATCAATCATGATAAAACAGCGAAAACCCCTTTCGGAACTTGCCTCCATAATGGAATCCTTTCCACAGGTGCTTAAAAACGTGAGGACCTCGAAAAAACTGGATATCGATCTAATTCCGGGCTTTCAGGATAAAATAGAAAGTCTCAAGCAGGAAATCGGAACAGACGGCAGAATTCTGGTGCGGCCATCCGGCACGGAACCTGTTATCCGGGTCATGGTGGAAGGGAAAGAAGATGACCTGATCAACCGAATGGCCGATGAACTGTGCGAAATCATCAGAAAGGCGGATGCATACTGAGGGATGTGGAAAGAACGACTGGACAAACTGCTTTTGGTCCGAAATCTTGCGCCTTCAAGGCAAAAGGCCCAGGCATTGATCGTTGCGGGTCAGGTCTTTGTAAATGGTCGATTGGCGGACAAGGCCGGCGTCACGTTCCCCCTGGACTGCCTGATTGAAGTCAAGGGGAAATCGTGTCCTTACGTCAGCAGGGGCGGTCTTAAGCTGAAAAAGGGTCTGGAATTCTTTGAAATAAAACCGGTTGGCTTCATATGCGCGGACATCGGGGCATCCACAGGCGGTTTCACGGACTGCCTGCTGCAGAACGGCGCGGCAAAGGTCTATTCGATTGATGTAGGATACGGTCAGCTTGACTGGAAACTGCGGCAGGATTCGCGGGTTGTAGTAATGGAACGGACAAACGCCCGGTATCTGGCGCCGGGCGACATCGATGACCCCCTTGATCTCGCGGTCATGGACGCGGCATTTATATCTCTTAAATTGCTTATTCCCCCTTTATTGGCCTTTTTTAATGATCAGGTCTCTATTATCGCTCTTATCAAGCCGCAATTCGAGGCAGGCAGAGACAAGGTGGGAAAAGGAGGCGTTGTAAAAGACCCGGATGTGCATGAAGAAGTTATCAGGAATGTCTTGAGTTTTGCAAAAGCCCTGGGACTTAAAAGCAGAGGTGTCACACCATCCCCAATCCTGGGGCCGAAGGGCAACAAGGAATTTTTAGTTCATTTGATATCCACCCCATCCTGATCCATTTCAACCCTCGTTCCCAGGCTCTGCCTGGGAATGCATATCCAAAGGCTCTGCCTTTTTTAGACGGTT
>JAIWHJ010000500.1:0-2286 GCA_048629695.1 Promethearchaeota archaeon | reverse complement strand
GGTGTTTGTTTTTTCATTCGATGTTGGACGTTCGATGTTCGATGTTGGACGTTCATCTTTTTTTATGTCTTTTTTCGTGTTTTCGTACCTTCGTGTTTTCGTGATTGATTTTGAGTAGTTTCTTAACCGCACAGGTCCAAATATCTCGGATATATCACAACGCGTGGAACCATCCCGAAAATCGGGAATCAGGATAGTGCTTGACTAATTATTGCAACCATGGTTACTGTAACGCCGGTTTCAATAATTAGTCAGGGATGAAAACCATGCAGTTTTACAATCGAAAACAGGAACTGGATATTCTGGCCAAGCTCAGACAACAGACGGTTCAGACAGCGCGGATGACCGTACTGACCGGTAGAAGACGGGTTGGCAAAACCAAGCTTGCGCTGGAATTTGCCAGAAACCATAAACACCTCTATTTCTTTATTGCCAAAAAATCAGAACGGCTGCTTTGCCAGGATTTTCTCGCAGAAATTAAGAAGATTTTTTCCGTCCCAATTATCGGGGAAATTCGCTCTTTCAAAGATATCTTTGCCCTGTTGCTTGAACTCTCCAAAAATGAACAATTCACTCTGATCCTGGATGAATTTCAGGAATTTTACACGATCAATACAGCCATCTATTCGGAAATTCAGCACCTGTGGGACATTAATAAAGATCAGTCCCAACTCAACCTGATCTGCATCGGCTCGGTCTACTCCCTGATAAACAAGATTTTTCAAAACTCAAAAGAGCCTCTCTTTGGCAGAGCTGATCGAATACTTTACCTGAAGCCATTCTCCATAATGACAATCAGCCATATCCTGGCCGACTATAATCGGCCGGAACCAGCCACTCTTTTTGACTGGTATGTCCTCACCGGTGGCATGCCGAAATATATGGACATCCTGGCCACTAATACCGACGGTTCCTTCGACGACATGATCGACTTTATGGTGGCGGACTATTCTCCCTTTCTGCAGGAAGGGAAAAATGTGCTGATTGAAGAATTTGGCAAAGAATATGGAACTTATTTTTCCATTCTTGAGTTGATCAGTATGGGCAAAACCGGCCGGAGCGAAATCGAATCAATCATGGAGCGGAAAATAGGCGGATATCTGGCTCGGCTCGAAGATGATTACAACCTGATTGAGAGAGTGCGGCCGATAAATGCCAAGCCGGGCGGCAGGCTGCTCAAATATAGACTTAATGATCATTTCCTGAAATTCTGGTTCCGCTTTATTCATCGAAACTGGAGCGCTGTTGAGGCGGGCAATTTTAATTATATAAAACAGGTACTCAAGCGTGATTACCAGACATACTGCGGACGCCTTCTCGAGCGTTTTTTTCAGGATCTTTTTTCCTTAAGTGGTGATTATAACCGGATCGGCTCATACTGGGACAAAAAAAATCTTAATGAAATCGATCTGGTGGCCATAAATGATCTTGAGAAAATAATTGTCATGGCTGAGATCAAGCTGAATAAAGAGCGCATTAACATGCGGATATTAAAAGAAAAATCGAAACATCTTCTGGCATCTTTCCCTAACTATAAACCCAGGTGGCTGGCCCTCGGGTTAGAAGATATTCCTTCTTACCTACTTTTTTGCACCGGGCCGGCAGTTCGTTAAGGACCCGGAGGGCATTGTCACGTGTTTGCTGAATTTCCACGCATGGAATGGGTTAATTTAAATGAGCACAAATGGGTCAGTTATGATGAGCGTTGAAGATTGATGCCCCACCAAGTGTTAAAGACCGTGACGGGACCATGTGCCGTAGTGTTCTTGTGGCTCTTGATAGTGGGCAATATGATAGTGTGGTAGTACTGGTCGGGAATATTCATGGCATTAAGTCCATTGCATGGGCTCCCGAAGTGTCTCATAATCCCCAGTATCTTGCTGGAAGATTAATCCAGGAAGGGGTGAAGGTTTTCACGGTAATGCAGTATTGGGGTGAAGAAACTGAACAGCCAAGATTGATTAGCACTACTACCCCTCAAGGTGAGGTTCTGGCGATGAAAGTAATGGACCCTGTAAACCATGGGGTTAACATGATTGGAGGGGATGCTGCTGATGCCGTCGTAGTATGGCCAAAGTTATAAGTTGCGTGGATTAACAGAGGTTCACGTACGGTTCTGTGAGGTGGGGGTGAGATTTCTCCGGGCTACTCGACTGGGGAGGGGAAGAGAAAAAACCTCCCTTGCCTCTGATTAGCGGTTGTTTTTCAATATTTCAGATAAATCATTTGGGTTAAAAGAGATAGCTTCACGCCATGTCCCAAAACCACCGTGATTGTTCACCGCTT
>JAIWHJ010000499.1:0-2291 GCA_048629695.1 Promethearchaeota archaeon | reverse complement strand
AATATTTCAGAAACTTTGTTTTTCTGATACATTTAAGGAACACATCGGCATTGGTTGTAGGAGAGTGAAAAGGTGTTGGACGGTTCCATATAAACATCTGATTAAAAAATAAGGGTCTATGGAACCGATGACATTGATGAAATCAAATGTCATCGCCTACCCGCCTTTTATTCCCCGGCGGCCTTTTTCATTTTTTTCATCAATTCATCAGGTCCTATAAAACCCACTACTCTCAGATTATGTAATTCATTTCCCTTTGGGCTGAAGAAAATTATTGTCGGCAGGCCTGAGACATTGAATTTTTTTGCCTGGCGGGCGCAGGTACTGTCGGAAGATGTGCAGTCCACCTTTATCATGGTGAATTCCCTGGACACTTTCACCACACGTTCGTCATTATATGTTTTCCGGTCAAGTTCCTTGCATACGGCGCACCAGTCTGCCGTGAATTCGAGGAGAATGGGGCGGCGTCGTTCCGCTGATTGTTCAATTGACCGGTTTGTATAAGGAATCCATTCAATTTTCTCGGCAGGGATATGAATGGCGCGTTGCACCATAAATATCCCTGCAACAATCATGAGGCAGCCAAGCAGAGCGCGAATTATCTTAAATGAACCGGAGTACTGCCCACGTTCCAGGAAACCCAGCAGGAGTCCTCCGAAGATCGCAAGCACTCCGAGGAAGAAACCCAGTTGATCGCTTGCCGATTTGGCCTGGGGAACCAGAAAATAGACGGCCACGCCTATCAGAAGGATTCCAAAGAGCTTTCGCACCCAGACCATCCACATTCCGGATCGGGGCAGTTGGTTTAAAAGACCGGAATACATTGCAAGGACAAGGTATGGCAGTCCCAGTCCCAGTCCCATGACAAAAAAGAGAAGCCCTCCTTTCACCACCATGCCGAGTTTTGCAACCACCCCGACAAGGCCGATTACAATCCCTGCGGCACAGGGCGCCACAACCACGCCCACGGTCAGCCCCATGAGGAAAGATCCGATTGTACCCTGCCTTGATTTGCCCGAATAATTCATCAAAAATGAGGGCACTCTAATCTCAAATGCGCCGAACATGGAGGCTGCCATCGAGAGAATTATGAGTGAAATGAGAATAACAAACCATGTGTTCTGAAACAAAAAACCCCACTGTTTTCCCGCAATGCCGGAGATCAATCCAAGAAGAGAAAATACAACCCCAATCCCCAGCACATAGGAAGATGCGAGAAAAAACATGGTCAGCCGCTTTTGTTCGCACTGAGCACTGAAAAAGCTTATAGTCATGGGAATTACGGGGTAAACGCACGGTGTCAGATTAAGGGCAAGTCCAAAGAGGAAAAATGCTGCCAGGGCATATAAAAGTCCTTTTTCAATTACTTCCCGGGCGCGTTTTTCATCAGCCGTCAGATCGAGATCAGTTTCCTGTTTAAATTTTTTGTTGTTGATCAACCCGGCGGATTCGCCGGAACCGGCGATTTTAAGCGAAATTTCAAACTTGAGTGATTCCGGCCTGAAACATCTGGTGTCATCGCAGCCCTGAAAGTCGAGATGTCCTGACAATTTGACGTGTCCTGGAGAGATGCCCGAGGAGACCGCTGCCACGGAACCCATTTTGATTTTGTTTTCAAAGACCGACATCTTGTTGTTTGAAAAGGCAAATGATCTGATCGTCGGTTCAGGGTAACTGACCGGGCCGAAACTGATCCCATCTGTCGCATCAAATTTTAATGCCGTGGGTACCAGGAATTCGTCCAGAGGTCTGTGACTGTTGATGTGGAACCCTTCTTTTATGGTTGCCGTAACAGTTATATCAAAGGATTCCGAGGGATGAACAGTGTCTTGGGACGCATGCGCCTCGATTTGCACCATATTCGAGCCGTCGGCTGTCTGCCCGAAACAAGGCGGCACGGTCAAACATGCAACAAGCGCTGAAACTGAAATGAACAGAAAGAATTTTATTGCAGATCTCGTTAAAATATATTTTTGCATTGTGCATTGGGTTCAGAGGTTCAAGGGTTCAGGATTCAGTGTTCCAGGGTTAGGGTTAATCGCGTTATTTTGGGGAAAGTCAAGTAAATTTTGCTTTTTTGCCGAGGGCTACCAACTTAAAGCGGGACACTTTCCGCCATTCCGGCTCTATGGCAATTCCAAAATCAAAATCTGAGGATGTAACTTCTCAAAAACTTAGGGTAAGATGTTTGGATTCCGGCTTTCGCCGGAATGACGGTTGGATGTACGTGCCCGTCATTCCGGCCTGCCTGTGCCTCGCACGCAGACAGGCGAAAGCCGGAGGTAGCGAAG
>JAIWHJ010000498.1:0-2293 GCA_048629695.1 Promethearchaeota archaeon | reverse complement strand
AACCCTGTTTTTTCGGTCAAAAACTCGAAATTCGAAACTCGAAATTCGAAACCCTGGCCCAGACCGGGTTTTTCTCTCTGTGGCATGGTCCATCTTGTGTCGCGCCAGGGCGGGCAATTACCAAAACAGAAATGTTCCAATGACAAAAACATCGGATTTTCAACGGGTTATTTTTTGTCATTTTGTCATTTGGTATTAGGATTTGTTTCGGATTTCGGATTTCGATATTCGGATTTTGCCTGAACATGGTTTTTCGTTCAGGCACTATATGAGGATACAAGGATGGGAAAGAAACTCCAAATCGATTCCGTATTGAGGTCGGATGTGTTGGTAATCGGCGCAGGTGGAGCTGGCCTCAGATGCGCCGCAGAAATATGCGAGCGCCGTCCAGGCACAAGCATTGTCGCTGTGACCAAGGTGTTTAGCCCTCAAAAGTCCCATACCTCTACAGCCCAGGGTGGCATGGCTGCAGTCGACCCGAACGATCCTGTAGACAAGATCATATATCATATGTTCGACACCTGGAAGGGCTCGGATTGCTCCTCTGATCAGAATATCATTAAAAAGGTCTGTGAGTCGGCCTGGGAGCAAATCCTTTGGCTGGAAAGACACGGCATGCATTTTAGCCGTACCGAAGAAGGCCGCATTGCCAAGAGACCTTTTGGCGGCCATATGCTAAATTTTGGCGAGGTCAAGGCATTTCGTTCCTGCTATGAGGCAGACCGTACCGGCAAAGGGATCATGGATACTGTGTGGGCTGAATCCTTGAAGCACGGGGTCTCGTTCCTTAATCAAAGTGTGGCTACGGAGCTACTCTTCAGAAATGGTCGCTGCATAGGGGCGATTGTATTTATGGAACAGAAAGGAAAGTTCGTAGCTATCCTGGCCAAGGCCACAGTCATGGCTACGGGTGGAAAGACCCGTATGTATCAAGTGAGCAGCAACTGCCGCCAGAACACAGGGGACGGCCTGGCCCTCATACTACAGGCCGGTCTCCCGGTAATGGATGTAGAAGCCGTTCAGTTCCATCCGACCGGCATTGTAGGCCCGGGAATCCTCGCCAGCGAGGCGCTGCGCGGTGAAGGCGCGATCCTTCGGAACAAGGATGGCGAACCCTTTATGGAAAGATACGCTCCAACGGCTAAAGACCTTGCTCCCCGGGACCTTGTCTCCCGGTGTATCACGATCGAGATCCGTGAAGGGAGGGGGTGCATTCACCCCGACCACAAGCTACCCCATGTCTGGCTGGACCTAAGGCATATCCCTGAGCATGTTCATAAAACCAGGATCCAGGAAGTTTGTGGGTTTTTCTGCAAGTTTGTGGGAGTTCAGCCCCAATTTGAGCTATGTCCTGTCACCCCGACGGCCCACTACCAGATGGGCGGTGCGCCGACCAACGAATTGGGGGAGGTCCAAAAGGACGATAGGCAATGCGTACCCGGCTTATATGCTTGCGGGGAGTTTGCCACGGCCAGCCTGCACGGTCACAATCGCCTTGGTACAAACTCCCTGCTTGAGTTGATCACGATGGGCAAGGTCGTTGGAGAAAGGGTGGCAGCCTTTCTTGATGACGCGGAAGATCCGGGCGATGTCCCTCAAGAGGGAGGACAGCACGTTTTTGGTCAGTTCTCTCGTTATCTTGAATCCCAGGGCGACGAGCATTATGCTGAGATTCGCGATGGACTTCGCTTGCTCATGACTGAAAAAGTCGGCGTATTCCGAAACGAGAAGGGCCTTACGGAGGCTATCGAACGACTCAAGGAACTCAAGGAGAGGGCTTCACACATAAAACTGTACAGCAAGTCGTTGGCCATGAACCAGGAACTCCTTCAGTTGTGGGAACTGGACCATCTCTTGGACGTCTCAATCGTGATTGCCGACTGTGCCCTGGCAAGAAGAGAGTCCAGGGGAGGGCATTCTCGTGAAGACTATCCAAAGAGGAGTTCCAAGTTTCAATATCATACCCTGGCTTACATGACGGAGTACGGCAAGGTGACCCTCGGCAGGCGGCCCGTTGACATGAGTATCTTTGAGGCCAGGGGAGAACACTACGAGAAGTTCGGCATCATTGAAAGAAAATACTGATAGTAAAAGATTATAACCGCAGACACACGCAGACGGGCGCAGACTCTTTTGTCCGGTCGACCTGACCGGACAAAAACCCCGTTCGCTATCGCGGGATATGTTTACTGGCCCAAAGCCTTATGGCGCTGATCAATGTTGGTATGTCCCAGATTAAAAATACCACGGCCCGCCCTTAGCGGGAGAGTTTTGTCTGATTTTTCCTCTCAAA
>JAIWHJ010000497.1:0-2299 GCA_048629695.1 Promethearchaeota archaeon | reverse complement strand
ATTTCGTCCCCATCCCTAACCCAGATAAACTGGAATTCTTTAAAGGTCCTGGACTATTTTCAGTACCCCCTCTGAGGGGTATAAGTACCTTCACGAAAATAACTGATCGTAAAGACCCTTGATCAGACTGGGGGAAACAAGACCAGGGCCGCCTCCCTTCTTGAGATCAGCGTGCCTACAATCCTGTACAAGATGAAGGAGTACGGGCTGGGCAAGAACGAACAGGTTTTTTTTGATAGGCCGTCAAGGTTTCGTTGCGTGGTCGATGGCCTCGGTTCGCTGGTCGCCAAGGCCCCTGGTTGCGCGGGCCTTATCTATGGGAGTGCGGATTTCTTTAACAGCCTTTTCCGCTGCTTTATCCGTGATTTTCTCGATGGTTCCTTTTTCCTTCTCCTGTTTAATATCCCCGTTTGACGAACAGGCTGTAAAGCCGATTCCAAAAAACAGCGTGGCTGCGGCAGCTAAAACAGATAATTTTTTCATGGTTGTCATTCCTTAATTTTATCAATCCCTGGATGTTTTTCAAGTTCGCCCATAAGGGTCTCCGGATCAGACGAATTAAAAATCATGAGGTTTTTAAAATGGTTATAGTCATCCACACTTATGGCTAAAAACATAATACCCACGCTATTTTCACTTAAGCGGATAACCTGGGCCGCGATCTTGATCGATGCTGACTCCTTTTCAACGCCAACGCCAAGGATAAGCTTTAGCGCACAGTCACCCCGTTTCGGCATGGCCATTGATTCGTCATAAGATACAAACGCACCGCCGAAACTCAAATTTTTTGTGATTCCATGAAATATGGAACCGTCAGGACAAGTCAGTTCCGTTCTCAACTCAATGGGTATCCTGGAGTGTTTCCTTTGTTCACCTTGCATTTACTACACCTTGTAATATCAGGGGTTGGTTCCGGCTTCCGCCATTACCGATTAAACCTGCAACAGTTTGTAACTATGCGTAATTAGTTGTGTGTGACATTATCCGATATTATCATGGACAACTTACATTCGTCGAGCACTTTTTTATCAAACCCTGGGATTTCAAACGGAGAATATATTATGGATATCTCGCAGACAATTGCCAGGATGAAGGAAAATCCGGATTTTGGCTGCAAAGTGGGTATGATCCTGGTACATAATGGGGTAGTGCGTGGTTGGTCCAGAAAGGACGGCGGTCAGGTTGAATGGCTTGAGGTAACATGCGACCATGCAAAAATCGAGGCGCTGCGCCAGGAATACCTGAACATGGATGGAATTTTCGATATAGTCATCGATGCGAAGTCCGGGCGGCTTCACGTTGGGGATGACCTGATGTTTATCCTTGTTTCCGGGGATATACGTGAAAACGTAATTCCAGCGCTCTCCGGACTACTGGACCGAATCAAGGCCGAGGCGATCGACAAGAAAGAAATCAAGCGTTGACTACTAAGGGATGTCTCGGCTTAAACTGGTAGCCGCGCGTGTATCTTCTCAATCTACTGTGGATTTATAGAGATGCTTCAAAATATTCTTGTTTTTTTGACATATTTTAAAGATAAGGCACTAACAAATCAATTGGAGAATCGCCATGTACAATGCATCTGATTTACGAAAAGGTCTCAAAATTCAGCTTGATGGAGACCCATATATTGTCACGTATTTTGAATTTTCCAAACCCGGCAAAGGGCAGGCCCTTTACCGTACCAGGGTTCGCAACATGCTTAATGGTAATGCTTTTGAACGGACCTTCCGTTCCTGTGACAAGTTTGAAAAGGCCCCTCTGGAGGAGCGGGCCATGCAGTTCCTTTACACCCACGGCAATGAATACAATTTTATGGATACAAAGACATATGAGCAGATTGTTATACAAAAGGAACAGCTTGGTGAAAACACCATGTACCTGATTGACAACATGGAGGTGCAGGTACTGCTTTACAACAACAACCCTATTGACGTGACACTGCCGAATTTTGTCGATCTCGAGGTTACAACGGCCGACCCATGGGCAAAGGGAGATACCAGCAGCAGCGACACAAAGCCCGTCACAGTTGAGACGGGTTGCATTATACAGGTGCCGCCGTTTGTTGAAAAAGGGGATAAGATCCAGGTGGATACCCGTTCCGGAGCATATATTACAAGGGTTAAGGAATAGAACCTGCGTATGTTGGCAGCTCGGGGGTAAATATTCGGCAGCACTCCACAGGAAGGCGATCAGACTGCCCAGCATACCTAAGGGCTCGGCAAAAAATAAAATGCTTTTCTGTGATATTTGTCGGAAGTGGGACTTTAGTCCAACACAGCTACTGCATGCCTCAAAA
>JAIWHJ010000496.1:0-2301 GCA_048629695.1 Promethearchaeota archaeon | reverse complement strand
CCGCTTCTTGAGCGTCCCCGGCCTACATGGTCTATGCCTGATAAAGATGCAAAAATTCCCGGAAGAAAGTTTTATATTCATCATCCCTGGTCTGTGGATAAAATAAAAGAAATTGTTATCAATGAAAACAACAGAACAATTCAGCCTGTTGGAAAAGACAATGTCTTTGAATTTGATGTCAGGTTCAACAACCTGAGAGAGTGGGAACTTGGCCTACTTCTCTATTCTCTGGAACTCGAAGACAGCCTTGCCCATAAACTTGGCATGGGAAAAGCGCTTGGAATGGGAAGCGTACAGATAAAAGCAGAAAGTATGCTATTAAAACACGATTTTGAAAGCAAAACCAATATTGATAAACATGACAAGGAAGAAATCATAAATAAAGGGTTTAACCATCTTAACAAAAATCTGTTATCAGATGCTTGTCACAATGTTTTACAGAATGAATATATAAAACAGCTTCGCTCACTGCTGTGGCTTCCTGAAAAAAACAATGATATTCAGGTACGCTATCCAACCCTTGAAAAGGAAAATGATGTTCCAGGCTATATTAATTTGCAGGATAATTTAAAAAAGAATGACCGTTTAAAATTTCTTTGCACTCCCTGGGATAAATGGCACGATTATTCGAAAACTCCGGCTGGGAGTATAGAAAAATCCACTCCCAAAAAATCAGATATCAAAACTCAACCTGCAGGAACCGATAAACCCAAACATACAGGCACTGTCAAATGGTTTAATGATAAAAAAAGTTTCGGTTTTATTGAGCAGGAAGACGGGCCCGATGTTTTCGTTCACCACTCCGCAATCCAGGCAGAAGGCTTCAAATCCCTCCAGGAGGGCGCTCGGGTAACATTCGAGGTTGTTGACGGTCCTAAAGGTCCGGCAGCCTCCCAGGTTGTCCAGTTGTAAAATTAAATTTCGACCATGACAAAAAACCCCGCTTTCTGCGGGTTTTTTGTTTGCCGCAGGTAAATATTCGGCAGCACTCCACAGGAAGTGCCCTTGGGGTGCTGCCAAACATTTACTTTTTTGGTGGTTCCAGCTATTTTCCGGCATCAAGCCGAATATTTACTGCCGCAGTGCCGCACGCGGGATTAATGTCACTGGAATCTCGCATGCAATCAACTATGACATGCCGGATACTGTTGATGCATACATACCCACCGTATTGGCCGCACCGGCAGCCCAAACGGTCTCGCCGCGCCTCTACCTTCGGCTTCACACCCATTTCCGCCAAAAGTTAAGGATGTGCAGTTGCCTGGTTTTACGAGTAAAAACGAGAAAACCTATTGGAACAATAACGATTCTTCATACAAAAGGAGAGCAACAAAATGGCAACTAATACTATATTGACTCCCGGAGAAGAAATTGACTCAGGGTGTCTTAAGTGCAAAGCTGTCACCAATCATACCATCATCGCTATGGTAGAAGAAAAAATTGCCAAAGTGCAGTGCAATGTTTGCGGCGGCAGACATAATTACCGTCCTGCTCAGCCGGTCAAAACCAAGAAGAAATCAAATTCAACCAAAAAGGCGCCAGCCAAGACCAAAACGAGCCTGGCAGTAAAAAAGGCTGCTGATAATTTTACGAAAATGCTGAACGGTCGGAATTCAGATGAAGCCATGCCGTATGCCATGACGTCTATATTCAGCAAGGATAATTTGGTTAACCATCCCACCTTTGGATTAGGTCTTGTGACCGCGACAATTCCACCGAACAAGATCGAATTGACCTTCAACGAGGGGCCCAGGATCTTTATCTGCCAACTGAAGAGTCCCGGCCCACTGGTCCCGGGAAGCGGATTAAAAACAAAGAAGAAAAAAAAGGTGTGAAAAAACATCAATCCAATGATATAGTCACAAATATTCATACCAAATGGTTATTCATTTGCCCCACACAACAAAGGAGTATTCGAAATGTCAGAAGGAACAGTAAAATGGTTCAATGCATCAAAGGGATTTGGTTTTATCGAACAAGATAACGGCAAAGACGTGTTTGTCCACCACACCGCTATTCAACTGGAAGGTTATAAGACACTTGAAGAAGGGCAACGGGTCAGTTTCGAGATTGTCGATGGCAAGAAGGGCCCTGCTGCTGAAAACGTTCAAATATTGTAAGGTATGTTTTTAATATTAGTACCTTAGAAAATATTTTCTGCGCGTTTCTGGCAGAAAATATTTTCGTGAAGGTACTTATACCCCTCAAGGGGGTACTGAAAATAGTCCAGGACCTTTAAAGAATTCCAGTTTATCTGGGTTAGATTTTTTTCTTGCCATGGGGAAAAAAATAGAACCCAAA
>JAIWHJ010000495.1:0-2306 GCA_048629695.1 Promethearchaeota archaeon | reverse complement strand
ATATGATAAGGCCCATCCAATGGCCGGAAAGGTGTAAATATTCGTCAGCACTCCACAGGGAGGCGATCAGGCTGACCAGCATACCTAAGTGTATCGAAGTCTGCGCTTATCTGCTGATCAGCCTGCTCACCTCCCTGTGAAGCGCTGCCAAACATTTACAGGCCGAGGTTTTTTTGTAATATTTCCACAAAAAAGGGTAAATAAGAACCAATAAATGAGGTCTTTAAAATTTTGAAAATCAGATCAACGACAATAATATCCGTCAGGCATAAGGGTGATATAGTGATTGCAGGGGACGGACAGGTTTCTTTAGGAAACACGGTTATGAAGCACAAGGCCAGAAAGGTCAGGCGGCTTTACGAAGACAAGATTATTGCCGGGTTTGCAGGGGCTACGGCTGATGCCTTTACGCTTTTTGACTTGTTGGAAAAAAAGCTTGAGCAGTACCACGGCAATCTCATGAGATCCGCTGTAAACCTTGCCCAGGATTGGCGCACAGACAAAATCTTGAGAAGGCTTGAGGCCTTATTGATAGCCGTGGATCATGAACATTCGCTTCTTTTAACCGGGACCGGCGATGTAATAGAGCCTGACGACGGAATTCTGGCCATCGGGTCAGGCGGGCCGTATGCACAGGCAGCAGCCAAGGCCCTGGTCTCACACAGCGATCTGGATGCAGAGACGATTTGCCGTTCAGCAATGGAGATCGCCGCATCCATTTGCGTATATACAAATGATAACATTGTACTGGAAAAATTATGAATTCCATTGATTCCCTTACTCCAAGAGAGATTGTATCCGAGCTGGACAAATTCATCATAGGGCAGGATGATGCAAAACGGTTTGTGGCGGTTGCATTGCGCAACCGGTGGCGGAGGCAGCAGGTTGAACCGCCTCTGCGTGACGAAATTGCGCCCAAAAACATCATCATGATCGGTCCCACGGGAGTGGGAAAGACCGAGATCGCAAGACGGCTGGCCAATCTTGCGCAGTCGCCTTTTCTCAAGATTGAGGCGTCGAAATTTACCGAAGTGGGATATGTGGGACGCGATGTCGAGTCAATGATACGCGACCTGACATATCTTGCAGTCAATATGGTCAGAGAGGAAGAGCGTAAAAAAGTGGAAAAAAAGGCGGCCGAGCATGCGGAGGAGAGAATCCTTGATCTCTTGGTCCCGCCTTCCCCGTCACCCTCCATGGCGCCTCCACCGCAGCAGTCGGATGCTGCTGATTCAGACGAGGCGGCGCCGGAAAAAATAACACGTTCCCTATCTACCAGGGAAAAATTCCGGGACATGTTGAAACAGGGCAAGTTAGATGATAAACAGGTTGAGATGGATGTTGAACAGTCCGCGCCCATGCCCATGATAGAGGTTTTTTCAAATGCCGGCATGGAAGAGATGGGCTCCAACCTGAAAGACGCCTTTGGCAAGATGTTTCCCAAAAAAAATCAACGGCGCAAACTCAACATCCGGGAGGCGTTGAAAATACTCAAAGAAGAAGAGGCAGGCAAACTGATTGACATGGACAATGTTACAAAACTCGCGATTCAACGCACTGAGCAGTCCGGAATCATCTTTCTCGACGAAATCGACAAAATTGCATCAAGGCAGGGCGCCTCCCAGTCCGCAGAGGTGTCCAGGGAGGGAGTTCAGCGTGATCTGCTTCCTATTGTCGAAGGTTCCACCGTGACCACCAGGTATGGAATGGTAAAGACGGATCACATTTTGTTCATTGCGAGCGGGGCATTTCATGTTGCAAAACCATCTGATCTGATTCCGGAATTACAGGGCCGGTTTCCGCTTCGGGTGGAGCTTGACTCATTAGGCAAGGATGAGTTTTACAGAATACTGACAGAACCTGAGAATGCCTTGATAAAACAGTATGTTGCACTAATAGAGACAGAAGAGATCGAGCTTTCCTTTGAAGAAGATGCTATTTGGGAACTTGCCGCTATTGCGGCTGAAGTTAACGGAAACACGGAGGATATCGGGGCGCGGCGTCTGCATACTGTAATGGAAAGGGTACTGGAAGAGCTTTCTTTTGATGCTCCGGACATGGATGAAAAGAAAATGGTCGTAACGGCTGAATACGTCAAATCCCAGCTTTCAGACATTTCAACTGATGAAGATTTGAGCCGTTTTATTCTTTAGAGGGTTCAGGGTTCAAGGGTTCAGAGGTTCAGGGGTCTCGTTGTTTTTCATCATTCATCATTCATCATTCCAGGCATTCCAGCCATTCCAGGAACAATGACAGAAAACGGTAATTTAACACCTTTGATAGTTCCAAGTTCGGAACATCCTCTT
>JAIWHJ010000494.1:0-2305 GCA_048629695.1 Promethearchaeota archaeon | reverse complement strand
AGCTAGAACCACCAAATTGTAAATATTTGGCAGCGCACCCCAAGGGCACTTCCTGTGGAGTGCTGACGAATATTTACATCAGGATTAGAACAATCCGGAGGAATTGAATGGGTTACAAACAAACCAATACTCATAATAATCTTCTGTCGGTAGAGGATGATATGTATTTTGAGAGAGCTTTTGATACACTTCATAATGAAATCAGCAAGGGAAGCACCCTTGATCAGGCAGGCCGGGCGTTGACCTGGATGAATGGCGAATTGAAAAACACGGTTGTCAATGAATTCATAAAAATTATCATTGCCGAGCAACATTTCGGTAACGGGAGAGGGATCGATGATATCGCCCTTTTCCTAGGCATCCCGTACGAAAAGGTTGAAGGTGTCAAGAATATAGTGGAAAAAGAGCTTTCACTTTTTCTCCCCTACCTGGACGACCCTGGAATCAACTTGACCACCCATTGAGATTTTCGATCCTTTCTGATGAAAACACCAAATTCTCATTATTCCAATCTCTTATCCACACATTCTCATTCTCAGACTAGAATTGTCGTATTTCAGCAGCATGAGTCTGGTGAAAAGAAGATCAAGGGCCTGAAAGATTACGGCAAAGGAATTGAGATTGCCCGGATAGTAAATATAAACGACTCATTTCCGGAGTTGATAGATGAACCGGAAAATTATATTTCAGCCGATTTTTCAGCCGATCTTGTACTCTGCTTCATTAAACACCCCGACCTTTCCGAATATCTGGTCAGGATTTGCCGGGACAAGGGAATACCTGTTATTGCTTCAGGAACCAGGATACCAGGGGCAATTACTCCTTTTACGTGATGCGGACTAGGACGGACCCAGGGTCTGGGTGCCTATGGAGAACAATTCGGTCTGCCGGAATTTGACGTTCAAGTGGAAAACGGCCGAATTGCAGCCTTAAATGTAATTCGCGGGGCTTCATGCGGCGTAACATGGGAAGTAATTCCCCAAATTATTGGACTTGACGTGGATCAGGCAGTTCAGGATATCGGACTCAAAGTGCAGTACCTCTGTCATGCCGATCCGAGTGGTTTTGATCCTGTGACCGGGAAAAGTCCTGTTCATTTTGCAGGAAAAGTTCACTCTCGTGCGTTAAAAACAGCACTGAAAAATGCAACAGGATAAATTTCCGGACCGGGAGAATCAGCTACTGGACTCGTTTAAGAGATCCATCACCTATCTCAGGATTTCCTTGACTGACCGGTGCAACCTGCGTTGCATCTATTGTACCCCCAAGGATGGCCGCGCTAAACTTGCATTTGGCGAACTGCTGACATATGAGGAACTTCTGCGGGTTGTCTCTATTGCCGTTCGGATGGGGATCAACAAGGTTCGGCTTACAGGAGGCGAACCCCTGGTCAGGCGGAATGTTCTTTCTTTTATAAGAAGACTTACGGCGATTCCGGGCCTTAACGATATTCGTCTTACCACAAACGGCACGTATCTGACCGATTTTTCCAAGGACCTTTATAAGGCGGGGATCAGAAAGCTTAATATCAGCCTGGATACACTTAAACCTGATCGTTTTAAGCAGATTTCAGGCGCGGATCTGTTTTCAAAAGTCTGGGCCGGGATTCAGGACGTAAAAGAACAGGGCTTTCAGCCTGTTAAGATCAACATGGTTGTCATGAGGGGTGTGAATGATGATGAGCTTCTTGATTTCGGCAGGTTGTCGATTGACGAACCGTTTCAGGTGAGGTTCATTGAATTCATGCCGATCGGGGAAAAAACATCCTGGACCAGGGAGAGGTATATGCCTACGGAGGAAATAAAGGAAAGGCTTGAATCCCTGGGCCGTCTCATCCCTGTAAAGGCCGGATCAATGGAAGGCCCTGCAAGGGTATATCGATTCGATGGAGCGGCCGGCGCTCTTGGTTTCATCAGTCCTATCAGTCACCGCTTCTGCGACAAATGTAACCGGTTGCGTCTCACATCCGAAGGGGGGCTCCGTTCCTGCCTTCTGGATGACAGGGAAACCGATTTAAAGGCCATCCTGCGCACTGGAGGATCTGATGATGATATCAAAAATGTTTTTATCCAAACCATTCTGAACAAACCAAAAGGACATACGATTCAGGAAGGAAATCCGGTTAACTGTCACGGCTGGATGTCTAGAATCGGAGGATGAGGATGAATGCTGAATGCTGAATGATGAATGATGAAAAACAACTTTAATACAACTATGGGGTAAGTTTGAACCCCTGAACCTTTGAACCTTTGAACCCCCTGAACGGAATCAACTAACATGATAACATTATTAGACTATGGGGCCG
>JAIWHJ010000493.1:0-2320 GCA_048629695.1 Promethearchaeota archaeon | reverse complement strand
AACTAAATCTTCATCATTCAATTGGCGCTTATTGGCACAGAAATGGACGTTTTGTTTTGTGTAACTTTTTTGTATTGCCCCCACTGACAACTGATAACTGAACACTGATAACTAAACCTTCGTTAGGTTCACGGTTCAAGGCTTACGACCCCTTAAACCTCTGAACCCTGAACCTCTGAACCCCAACACCCTTGTCCAAAATAAAAATCCTTTCAGAAAATCTGGCCAGTCAGATTGCGGCCGGCGAGGTCATAGAGAGACCTGCCTCCGTGGTCAAGGAACTTATAGAAAACAGTATCGATGCCGGGGCGCAAAATATCGTTGTCCAGATTGAAGGCGCCGGGACAAGACTCATACGCATAATTGACGACGGCGAAGGCATGGACCGGGACGACGTCCTCCTCTGCCTGGAAAGCCACGCCACAAGTAAAATTATCAGTCAAAATCAACTGGGCGCCATCCAAACCCTGGGATTCAGAGGTGAGGCAATTCCAAGTATTGCCTCGGTATCAAGACTAAACATCACATCCAGACGTTCATCCGACTCCCTTGGAACCAGGGCCGAGGTCCGGTTCGGCAAACTTCTGAAAGTCCACGAAATGGGATGCAGCCAAGGCGCCATCATGGAGGTCCGTGACCTTTTCGGCAATGTGCCTGCCAGGAAAAAATTCTTAAAGACCATTCGGACGGAACTTTCCCACATCGAGGAAATGGTCGAAAACTACGCCCTTTCCCGCCCTGACCTTGGTCTGGTCCTTAGTGTCAATGGAAAAAACACCATTTCCCTTCCATCCGGCGCCGACACCCTTAAAAGCCGGGTTAAACGACTCATTTACCGTCGAGCCGCCGGATCTTTAATTCAAATAGGAAATAAATCCGAATCAAAAAATATGCACAAAGAGGTCACGATATTCGGTTATCTTCCGCCTCCTGACGAAACTCAGCCAGGCAGTTCAAAACTCAAAATTTTTGTGAACGGTCGAAGCGTACGGGACCGTATGATTACTCACGCGGTTGCCGAAGGACTGCGGGGTTTCCTTATGAAAGGCAGGAGCCCTTCGGGTATTATATTTATCCGGACGCCGCCTGATTCCGTAGATGTAAATGTCCACCCTGCAAAGCAGGAAATCCGTTTTCACAAATCAAACATTATTCACCAGATGGTTGTGCTTGCAGTAAGCAAGGGCATCAAAGACTACCAGGATGAGGTAAGAAGGTCTATATTCCATGTACCTTCAAATGCCGACCATGTGTCATCCGAAGATATTTCTCCCGGCCAGGCGTATGAACCTGAAACAAATTTTTTTGCCAAAGATCTGCCTGCATCGCCGTCTTCAAAAAAATCATGGCCCAAGCCGGACCCTTTTCCGGAAATGTCGGCGCATGAGCCGGGACATTCTGTTTCCCGCAGTGAGCCGCAACGTCTGAATGAGCCCTGTGACAGCGCTTGGAATACATCCCCCCCATTCTCGTCCCCAACACAAAAAGGACCGATTTCGAAACCAATCCGGAAGTCCGACACCCTACAGACGACTCAGCCGTCTCCTGCCCTGTTGACCACGCCGGACAGCCATGAACCGGCAACAAGATTACTTACATCACTCGGTCAGGTCCTTAATTCTTACATCCTCTGCAAGTGCGAAAACGGTCTTGTCGTCATTGACCAGCATGCGGCTCACGAACGAATAATTTTTGAGACCCTTAAAAAACAGTTCCAGGGAAAAGGGGTCGCAAGCCAGATCCTGATGTTCCCTTTGATCATGGAATGTGACAGCGCCCGGATCAACATCCTGGAACAGCATGCGGATGAAATCGCAAAACTGGGGGTCGAGATAAGTGAATTCGGCGGCCAAAGTTATGCATGCCGGGCAATTCCCGCAATCATGTCAAATATCCCGGCCAAAGAAATCATGCGCGGGATATTTGAGCAGTTCCGGAGTGACTCTGAAGGACGGCAGTCGTCAGCAACAAGGACAGACAACATTCTGGCCGGTATGGCATGTAAGGCGGCAATCAAGGCCAATCATCCGATGCGGGCTGAAGAGATTGACGAGCTTTTAAATAAAATGCAGAAATCGGATCTATTCACCCATTGCCCTCACGGCCGGCCGGTCTATAAATATTTCTCTGCTTACGATATCGGAAAATGGTTTCACCGCACATAAATATTCGGCAGCACTCCACAGGAAGGCGATCAGGCTGCTCACCTCCCTGTGAAGCGCCCCGCAGGAAGTGCCCTTGGGGTGCGCTGCCAAACATTTACAATTTGGTGGTTACAGCTATTTTCCGACATAAAGCCGAATATTTACTTATTATTTGA
>JAIWHJ010000492.1:0-2321 GCA_048629695.1 Promethearchaeota archaeon | reverse complement strand
ATGATATCAATAACTTATTTTTTAAGCAAATTAATCTACCACGGAATTTGAATAGGATACGAATTTTGAATATGGTACTTTTATTAATCAGATGTAGCGAAGCGACTTCCTAATTCGATGTTCAATGTTGGACGTTCGATGTTCGACGTTCATCTTTTCATGTTACTTTTAAAATAGACCCCGGTTTAAAACGGCCCCTTGCCGCAGCAGCTTCCCGGCCCGGCGCAGCCGGCGTGGCCGGGTGATGACCCGCAGCAAGTCGTATCGCCGGGACCCGGCATTCTATTATGCCCCTCTGCTAATCCGGACATGGACGAATGGGCCGAAAGCAGCTTTTTCAGGTTATTACTGCCACAGGACGAACAGATGGGGCTGTCATCGGATAGGGTGACGAGTATCTCACTGGTTTTTCCACAGTCGCGGCACAGATAATCAAAAAGCGGCATAACAGCGCTCCCTATGACTTGTTTGCATAATCATCAAGAGCCTTTTGAAGGCTCTTCGCGGCAAGCTGGATGCATTCGTGCTTCTTGGACGGAAGCCTTTCAAGCAGCCGGAAGATATCGCCGTCATCAATGGTCCGGGCATATTCAATGCTCTTTCCCTTGATCAGGTCAACAACGGCCATTGCTGAAGAAACAGCCCCCGGACAACCAAGCACCTGATATTTTGCATCCACGATTATTCCATCTACCACTTTAATGGAAATCCCCATGGTATCCCCACATGAACCAACCATTTCAGTGATCTGGTCAGCATCAGACAGAATACCCATATGCGGCTTTGTAAGATAGTAATTGATCGCCTTGTCGGAATATCCGTTAGCCGCGAGAATCTCCCTCTCGCTCGCTGTGCCTGCATGGTCTATAGTTTGCCCTTGGATCATGTTGTATCCCCTGGTAGATTTTGTTCGGAAATGTCTCTCTTTCCGGTATAATAGATCGTAACCATTCCGGCAAAAATCACCGGAACCAACCGGTACGGATACGGAAGAAAACCCGCAGGATATACTCAACAAGCCAGGCTGTCAAGGACAAAGCCTGAAGAAATCCATGAAAAAATATCCGCTGAAAATCATTTCCGGAGGACAGACCGGGGCTGACAGGGCCGCTCTTGACGCAGCCATGGATATGGGGATTGATTATGGAGGATCGTTGCCAAAAGGCCGAAAAGCGGAAGACGGTCCGCTTGATCAGAAATATGAAAAACTCATAGAACTCGAATCAGCCGATTACACCGTCCGGACCGAAAAAAACGTAGTCGATTCAGACGGAACACTCATATTCACAAGAGGAACACCCTCCGGCGGGACCGGACTGACCGTAAAATACGCACTAAAACACAGGAAACCATTCATGATTGTGGATTTTAACAGAGACTCGCCCGACCAGGCTGCCGACAAAATAAGGTCATGGCTTGACAGCGCCGAACAGCGCATCCTGAACGTTGCCGGACCACGGGAATCCCTCTCCCCCGGTATGTACTCCAATGTGTTATATGTAATAAAAACGGCAATTCTGATGCAATCTTAATTCTATTTTCGTAACGTTCACCAAGGGCAAAAAAGATTGAAAACACTCTGCCGTTGAACGATTACGAAAATTCTGCTACGGATAGGCGCGCTATCTGAGTATCTCAATCATCTTGCGAAGGACATCCTGACGCCACTCTTTCTGTTTCTTGATCTCCTTTGGAATCTTAAGGGTGTCAATGAGAACGCGGGCGCTGTATTTATCCCTGGAATCGATCCAGACGCCGACGTGTTCCCCTTTGGCTTTCCCTTTATTATTAACGCTTCTGGGATAGACTCCTTCTATGAATACCGCATCTTCCCTCACAATCTGAAACCCGAGTTTTATAAGGGATTCTCTTGCAGCATCGTATGTCTCGGAAAATGGTTTCTGAAAAACCGTCCCCGTACCGGCAGGCGGTCTGGCAAGCTCCCGTTTCCCGCAGCCGACGACAACTATGGATAACAAAAACAGTATGGTGATTACTCCGCTCAGATGTTTCATTTTCATATCTTTCCCTCCTTTTTATATATTTGAAATAGCCTTCATGTTATCACTAACAGTATACGATTCAATCCGTGATGTCAAATTCAGTAAACGTTCATCAGCACCGCATCCGGAGTCTCGCAGGATAGCTCAGGGTAAGGGATGGGGACGAAATAAGACTTAATTATTTCTTGATCGGTTTGCCGATTGACTGTAAGGTCCCTGCAAGTACGGCGGAAACCTTAGAGCCTGTTTGAAAACTCTCTTTTAGGCAGTCAAAGCCTCCAACGTTTTCGAAGGTGCGCTTTTAAGTCCCCCTTTTGT
>JAIWHJ010000491.1:0-2323 GCA_048629695.1 Promethearchaeota archaeon | reverse complement strand
ATCTTCAGGCCATCTTCGATCAAGTAACCACTTTTAAAATCCTCAACGTAGCCCGGCTATGCCTGCGGTTTTAAAAGTGGTTACTTGATCGAATCTAACCTAAATCTGAGCGCTATATGGGTAAGTTATTTATTTCCACATCCCTGAACAGCTATTTCTCCGACCAGATCATAAGGGTGTGCCTCGGTTATGCGTACGTCTACTAGATCACCGGCGTTGCAGTGCCCGTCTGAAATGTATACGCATCCATCAATGTCCGGCGCCTGATACCGTGTACGCCCTTCAAGAAGCAGATCAGTTTCTCTGCTGATCCCCTCCACCAGTACCTGTTCCACCTTTCCTGTCATTTGCCTGTTATTTAGAAGCGCGATTTCCGCCTGGATTTTCATGAGGCGGCTGCGCCTTTCATTTTTTTCATCTTCCGTGCACTGATCAGGAAAATTCACCGCTGCACAGCCATCTTCATTTGAATAGGTAAACATGCCCACATGTTCCAGTTTGTAAGTTCGAATGAATTTTTCTACCTGGTCAACGTCGTCTTCGGTCTCACCTGGAAATCCGATAAGAAAAGTTGTCCTTATGGCCGCATCCGGCAGAATTTTGCGGATATTTTGGACGAGCGTTTCCGCGTATTTCCGATCATATCTGCGGTTCATGGCCTTTAGAATGCGACTGCTCACATGCTGCAGTGGAATGTCAAGGTAAGGGACCAAACGATGGGATGATGCCATGAGTTCCAGCAAGTTCACCTCCAGGCCCGCGGGATGGAGATAAAGGAGTCTGATCCAGGGAATTGCACAGTTTGAGAGTAATTCGTTCAGCAGGGTTTCAAGGTTTGCGCCTCTATCCAGGTCTCTTCCGTAGGCAGTTAGATCCTGGGCAATAAGGGTCAGCTCTTTTACGCCTTTATCAGCCAGCCGGTCTGCCTCAAGGATCAGGTCCGAGATTTTCCGGCTTCTCATGGGGCCGCGGATTGTTGGAATCAGGCAAAATGTGCATCTGTTGGAACAACCCTCGGTTATCTTCATGTATGCCCGGTGCGGTGGTGTTGAGATAAGCCTTGGCGTGGAACTGTTAAGCAGGAATCTTTGCGAAGAAATTTTTAGCATCCGCGACTCTCCACTTTCGCAGTGCTCCAGATGTGCCGCAATATTTTGAAATTCATCAGTGCCGATAAAAAGGTCCACTTCCGGGAGTTGCTGTTTTAACTCCTCCCCGTATCTCTGTACCAGGCAGCCGGTGACAACGAGTTTTTTGTCAGGATTTTTTTGTTTGACTCGGGCAAGTTCCAGAATTTCATCAATAGATTCCTCCACTGCCGGCTGGATAAAGCCGCAGGTGTTGACAAGCATGATATCCGCCTCTTCCGGAGTATCTGAAATCTGATAGTCGGCCTGTTTAAGCAGGCCGAGCATGACCTCGGAATCCACGAGATTTTTAGGGCATCCAAGACTAAGTATGAAGATTTTTCCGTTCATGGTTGCAGGATGTTTGGGCAGCATCCGGTAAGTATCCGGAGGATTGTCAGGCTTCTTTCCTTGAATGCCTTGTTTCGGTATCCGGCGTTCCACTTTTCACGCCACAGTTCGTCTGAAACCAGGAATACAGCCGCCATTTCCACCCCACGAAATGCGGCTAGTGTGCTCATTGCAGAAAATTCCATGTCCACTCCCATGATTCCCTTGCTTTTGTAAGCCTCCACCTTGTCCCTGGTTTCCCGGTACGGGGCGTCAGTGGTCCAGACAGGTCCCTCAACTGTCTTGATGCCGCATTTTTTGAGATGGAATTTAAGGAGGCCGCGTATTCTATCGGATGAAGTTGATCGTTGTTTTACCGGATAGTGGACAGATGTGCCTTCTTCACTTATTGCAAAGGTCGGGAGGAGGACATCACCGATCAGAAGCGATGGGTTTAAAGAGCCGCACCAGCCGAAAACGATAAAGATTTTCGCTCCAAGAGCAATAAGTTTTTCCATGGTCATTACCGCCATGGGCGAACCGACCATGGGGCCGGCTAAGAAGAACGGATTTTGGGTTTCAGTGGGCAGGATTTGAAAGAGGCGGCTGTTATATAGAAAATGCTGTTTTCGGTTTTCAGTCTGTGTCAGATTGACGGCGGATGCAGCTTCTGATGGAGTTATAACCAGAAGGCCCGGTCCCTTTAAGGCAGGCTCTCCCTTTTCGCGTTGCGGTTTGATTAGAACATCGGACATAGTGCCCTACGGGCGGACTTTTAGGCTGTAATTATATTGTTTTTTCGTAGGGGCGATCCTTGTGATCCCCCTGATTAGGGCGATCACAAGGATCGCCCTACTTTGTTTTTC
>JAIWHJ010000490.1:0-2326 GCA_048629695.1 Promethearchaeota archaeon | reverse complement strand
ATTCTGGATTGAAAGGTGCGCTTGGTGGTGCCGTCAAAGTTGAAAGGACGAGTGAACGACTTCAACCTGGCATATATCCCGGCGGAGTTTACTGAAGAGCCGAGCGAAGGGTTCGATCCGGTGTATATGGGCAAGCTCTATGAACTCGGATACCAGATGGCAAGTAAAGGGTATCCATGGGTCAAAGCCCCACCGGATTTCATAAGGGGAGATTAGTTCAAGGGTATCAGTCGCATGCTGCCCACCGTTTCATAGACCGCTGTGTAATCGGCCACCGCCGACGGATCGACTGCTGTGATAAGACCCCCTCCTTTCCCCTCGCCGGTTTTTTTGATCCACTTTTTGCGAAACGCTTCAGACAACTGGTATCCCAGGGTGCCATAATCCCTGAGACCTTGCCCGGAAGCACGATCCTTGCTTTTCAACAACCCGCTATGAACCAAAGGTCCACATGAATGAGAAAATCACCTGATGCTGTTGAGGCACGAGTCTATTGTCGTCGCCTTTGAAAAATCCTCCGTCGGGCCCTGTGGAACGATCGTAGCGATACTCCAATGCAGCCACGAAGGTATTGGACGCAAAGGGCGAAAAGGTATATTGGAGAGTCGTCGTGACGGCCTGAATGAGCTGGTCCGCACCCGTACTTATGCCATCCGGATCCCAGTAAATTTCGGGTCGCACAGCCATGCTCCACGGTCCGGAGATGTGCCAGCCGGCCCACACCGCACCGGCCATCCAATTATAGCGCGGGTTGCCCGCCAAGCCTGTTTGTTTTTCCGTCCCCACATCAAAGGCAGCGGCCAGCAGGAATCGGTCGTTTTTCCACTCGATGATCGAATCCGAGAAAAACCGCCAGAACTGGATGGCCGTGTTGTCCTGGTCCGGCCCGTAATATAGATTCTGGGTAAAGGTGATTCTGGGCGACAATTGCCATACCGCTTGGAGGCCATAGCTGGGTGCATCGTTGGGATGGGCAAGATAGTTCCACCCGCCAAGGGCAAACAGAGAAAGATCGAATGTATCACTCAAAGGATAGGTCCCTTGGACACCGAAGAGAAAATAGGGCACAAAGTCCAGAAGATAACCCCTTGTGTAATTAGGGTTTTGAATGGCAAAATAGGATTCGTAGCCGATGTAACTGTTAATCAGCCCCGCCGTTATCTCAAGGCCCTTGCCAACAGGAAACAGATAGGTGCCGTTTGCACGGTAAAGGTGGCGAAGAGAATCGGCATTGGAAATGGGCTCATTGAAATCCGGGGGTGTCACAGGCACCAGGTTTTTGGTATCAACGCCTGCCTGCAGACCAAATTCCATTCCCCATCGCGACTGTGGGGTGGCACTTTTACGGATATAGCCCATGGCCATATTCACTTGGGGGTCGTTCACTTTAAACGTGGTTGTTTTACTGCGCCAAAGACCATTGCCGGGCTGATTGAAATTGAGCGTATATCCGAGATCCAGATAGGTCGCATAATCCCATCTTCGCCTATCCGCATCCTTATCCTCCACCACACCTTGAACATACCAGCGGTCTTTTGCCAAACCGGACACCGAAAGGGCATCCGAGGCCTGTACTGAGGCAGAGGTAAATAATAGAAGAGATAGCGATGTCATGCACTTTCGCCCCAAGAATAAAAGGCAGGTAATGCGGAGAATCATTTTCATCATTTTACCACATGTAACTCAGAAAAATATCGACCTGTGCGCTTATGTTTTTTTGCTTTATTTCGAGGAATTAGTTGTATTGGTTATGCCAGCCATGGCCTGTGGTTATCCTTATATAAGATCTCCCCGCCTGCGGCAAGAGCAGCGCAACCGCTCCGCTGCTGGGGTTACTCGAGCCACCCACCATGTTTTAAAATATAAACACATGCCACCAGCTATCAGCGCCATGATGATCAATATGGCCGGATAGCTGAAGGAAAAATGCAGCTCCGGCATGTTGTCGAAGTTCATGCCATAAATTCCGCCGACAAATGTTGGTAATCATCGATGTCCTTCCTCTCTAATATGGGTAATTCAGTGCCGATCCGTGAGTGCCTGAAGTGGCTTCTTCCCCAGGCGATCGACTCAACACTGCAATCGCATATTTTTTTACTGGCCACACCGCAGTAGCGCCTTCCTCCCAACTGGCCGGTCAATGACCAAGGCATTCAGTCGTCGATCTCGATATCCCTCGATGCCCAGTTCTGTCTCATCTGCGCTTCGAGCGGACAAAGGCCCGAAACGCTACCCTTAAAGCGTGTTCTTGTAGACCTTGCCGTCCTTCATGATGAGCTTCAGTTTGTTTTCGGCGTCTTGGTGCCGATAGTTTCATGAATAGACC
>JAIWHJ010000489.1:0-2333 GCA_048629695.1 Promethearchaeota archaeon | reverse complement strand
GAAAATCGGCCAAAGATAGCCTGAAGCTGAGATGCATAGATGGGGAAGTTATTTCGTCCCCGTCCCTAAATTCTCTCGGTCTGCTTATATTCCGAGATCATGGCCTCGATGCATAAAAGAAAAAAACCGATCGCAAGAAAAATCTGAAACTTTTCCTCATAGCGTTTTATGATTTTTGTTTCAAGCTCCTTTTTTTCAGCGCCTGCAATGAGTTCACTGTACACATCGCCAAGATCGATGGTTCCCGTTGAAACCGGGAGATACCTGCCGCCGGGAGTAGCGTTTGCCATCTCCCTCAAGGTATGGGCGTCAAGTTTTGTCCAGACCTCCCGGTCATCGTATTTCAAGAATGTTTTGTTGCCTTTATCGTCTGTTATTGGAATGCGTCGGCCCTCGTTCTCATCGCCCAGGCCGATAATTATCAGACGCACGCCCTTCTCGCCCGCCGCATGGGCGGCCTCCACGGGAAAGCTCTCGTGGTCCTCTCCATCGGTTATCAGGATAATGTCCTTGTACTCTTTTTCCTGATCGTCAAACACTTCATCCAGGACCGTCCGAATCGCATCACCGATCATCGTGCCCCCGCGTGAGATGCTTTCAGTCGTGATATCATCAAGCATCATCCGGAAAAAACCGTAATCAACGGTAAGAGGGCACTTGACCACGGTCGTGCCTGCAAACGCCACCAGGCCAACCCGATCGCTCCGGAGCCGTTCCACACAATCCTGAACAGCCAGTTTGGCGCGCTCGAGCCGATTCGGGACCAGGTCTTCCGCAAGCATGCTCTTTGACACATCCAGGACAAATATCACATCACGACCGGACTGCTTGATTGTGAACTCCTTCTCGTTCCATGCAGGCCTGGTCAGTCCCATGACAATAAAGGCAAACGCGGTCAAGAGGATGAAAGCCTTCCAACCCCTTTTTACCGGATCGGCCGAAATCGGGAGCCTTTTCAGCAGATCGGCCTTTACAAACGTCTCAAGGGCCGAACGCCGCCGTTGTGCCGCATAAATGAAAATGCCCGTCAACACGGGCAGCAACCATAGGAGATGAAACATCTCAATATCGTAAAACCGGATTCCGTTCATGGAATTTTCCTGAATATTGTGCAGTTCATAATAATTTCTAAGACCAGCAGGGCCAGGGCAATTGTTGCAAAAACAGTAAAAAACTCCCTGTAATCAATCCAGCGGACGCTTTCAACCTCGCTCTTTTCAAGCTGGTTGATTTCTTGATAAATTTCGCGGAGCGCATCGCCGTCTTCCGCCATTCTGAATACCCCGCCCGTTGTCTCGGCAAGCGCCTTTAAGGTCTTTCTGTCCACACCTCTGCCCGCGCGCATGCGCCGCAGGCCGAACGGAGTCTGAACCTGGATGACCGCGTCTACACCCACTCCCACCGTGTAGATCTTAATTCCCCATTCCTTTGCAAGCGCGGCCGCCTGCATGGGCGAGCGGCTGCCCATATTGTTTTCGCCGTCAGTGAGCAGGATGATGATCTTGCTCTTGATCTCATAATTATCATCCTTTGCCGATCCCTGGCCGGACAGTGTCTCTTCAGCGGTTTTCAGGCGGGCTGCGGCCAGGGCCAGGGCATCGCCGATTGCGGTTCCATCCTCGCTTTTCCGGGTTACCAATTTCACATTTTCAAGAAACCTGGACAGGGCGCCATGGGCCAGGGTCAAAGGGCAGATCGTATCGGAATAGCGCGCAAAGGTTATCATGCCTACCAGATCATTCGGCCGTCCGGTCAATTCGTCGTCATTACCATTTACAAATTCAGCGAACACCGATTTTACCACATCGAGCCGGGTCAACAACCCGCCGTCAAATTCCATTTCCGCGCCCATGCTTCCGGAACGGTCCACCACCATCTCGATGGCAATTCCCTTGCTTACTTCGAAAACCTTTTCCGTACCCTCCTGAGGCCGGGCAAGGGCAAGGGCCAGAAGTACCATTAGCAGAACACGGATCAGGAGCGGCAGCCTGAATATCTGTTGTATCGCGGAACGACCCGACTGCCCGGCATGCAATATGGATGAAAAACGAATACTGCCACGCCTGTGCCGAAACAACTGAAAGTAAAGAATCAGCGGAACAGCAAACAGGACAAGCAGTACCCAGGGTGATGCGAATCTCATGATAATTTATATGTATTAATTTAAATTCATTCTACGTTCCGGGTTGGTAAATATTCGGCTTGATGCCGGAAAATAGCTGAAACCACCAAATTGTAAATGTTTGGCAGCGCTTCACAGGGAGGTGAGCAGGCTGATCAGCTATACTTTTAGGTATGCTGGGCAGCCCGATCGCCTTCCTGTGGAGTGCTGC
>JAIWHJ010000488.1:0-2343 GCA_048629695.1 Promethearchaeota archaeon | reverse complement strand
CACAGGTGCTGTATTGCGCGCGCCCAACGGAAGTGTGCCCTTGGGGTATGATCAGGACAATCAGCATAGGTCTTTTCCCACCTATGCTGGTTGCCCTGATTGCGTGCAGGTAATCGAGACTGCGAGACTCCGGATGCGGCGCATGTGAACGTTTACATCAATACATTATCCCTGAAACCCTAATACTGTCAAATTATTTAAGCATGACGATATCACCAGGCGAATACGACGAATCCAAAATAAAGACGCTAAGTTCCCTTGAGCACATCCGGCGACGGCCGGGGATGTACATTGGGAGGCTGGGAAATGGTTCTCACCCGGATGACGGCATATATGTCCTTTTAAAGGAAATGATAGATAATTCCGTGGATGAATATATCATGGGCGCCGGCAAACGGATAAATATCTCGATTGATGACTACGGGAAGGTCAGGGTTCGGGACTTTGGTCGCGGCATTCCGCTTGGCAAACTTGTGGAATGTGTTTCAACAATTAATACCGGGGCCAAATACAATACCGACGTGTTTCAATTCTCCGTTGGTCTGAACGGCGTGGGGACAAAGGCTGTAAATGCTCTTTCAAAGAATTTTGAAGTGACATCTTTTCGTGATGGTGAATTTGCAAGAGCGATGTTTGAGAAAGGGGTGCTTCTGGAGGAGGAGCGCGGCAAATGCCGGAAAAAGAACGGCACACTTGTGGAATTCCTGCCTGATTTTGAAATGTTTGATGAATATTTGTTCAATCTGGAATTTATTCGGAAAAGATTGTGGCGCTATGCCTATCTTAACGCGGGACTCAATCTTTACCTTGGCAAAGAATGCTTTTATTCCGAGAACGGACTCCTTGACCTGCTTGAAAATGAAATCGAGGGGACCCAGATATACTCGCCGATCCATTACAATGACATTACTCTTGAATTCGCGTTTTCACATACCGACGGCTATGGGGAGTCTTATTTTTCCTTTGTCAACGGCACGTACACAAATGAGGGAGGCACTCACCTTTCAGCCTTTCGGGAAGGGATTTTAAAAGGTGTGAATGAGTTTTCCGGCAAGAAATTCGTTGGTGAGGATGTGCGTGAAGGGGTAGTGGGATCGATAGCAGTTAAGGTGAAAGACCCTATTTTTGAATCGCAGACCAAAAACAAACTCGGAAACACGGAAATCCGGGCCTGGATCGTTGCAAAGGTCCGAGACGTATTGAGTGATTACCTTTATAAGAATACGGAACTCGGAGAGGCCCTGATCCAAAAGGTTCAGCAGAACGCAAAGGTCAGGAAGGAATTGCAGTCGGTTCGGAAGGAGGCCAAGTCCAAGTCCAAGAAAGTTGCTATCAAGGTGCCGCAGCTTAAAGACTGCAAGTATCATCCCTTAAAAGGAAAGCCGTCTCCGGCCGGGCGTGAAAACATGCTTTTTATTACAGAGGGCCAGTCTGCGTCCGGCTCGATAGTAACTGCCAGGGATCCGTTGACGCAGGCGGTTTTTTCGCTAAAGGGCAAGCCTATGAATGTGTTTGGTCAGCCCATGACTCTTCTTTATAAAAACGACGAGATGTACAATATGATGCGCGCCTTAAACATCGAAGAGTCTGTTTCCAAATTGCGCTATGACAAAATAATTTTAGCAACTGACGCTGATGTGGACGGGCTGCACATCAGAAATCTCCTTCTTACCTTTTTCCTGCAGTATTTTGAAGGCCTTGTAAGGCGTGGTCATATCCACATTCTTGAGACCCCCCTTTTCAGGGTGAGAAACAAGAAGGAAACCCTGTACTGTTATTCTGAACAGGAAAAAACAGCAGCCGGGAAAAAACTTAAAGGCCGCGGAAAGGCAAGACTGCAGGTGGAGGTCACCCGGTTCAAAGGCCTGGGCGAGATCTCTCCCAGGGAATTTAAGCAGTTTATCGGAAAGGAGATGCTTATCCGGCAGGTAAACATCGACAGATTGAGCGAAGTGCCCAAATTGCTTTCATTTTACATGGGCAAAAACACGCCCCAGCGGAAAGAATATATAATGGAGCGCATGATTTGATGGAACCATTGTTGAGGTTCCGGGTTCAAGGGTTCCCGGTTCAAAGGCTTTTATGCTTCCAACCCCTGAAACCCCTCATCACTCCTGTCGTATTATTTTACCGTAAATTTATAGTGGAGGTAAATAAAAAAGCACCCGAACCGTTTTCACGGTTTGGGCGCTTTTTTTATTTGGTTATTTGGTTTGTTGGTTGAATTGGTTTTTTAGTTTGTTAGTTTAAAAAACAACAACCAATTTAACTAATTAAACTAACCAATTCAACTATTTATTCGCTTTCCTCCTGCGGAGAGTGGCAAGGCCGGCAAGGCCGGTA
>JAIWHJ010000487.1:0-2349 GCA_048629695.1 Promethearchaeota archaeon | reverse complement strand
TATTCGTCAGCCTGATCGCCTTCTTGTGGAGCGCTGACGAATATTTACGGTGACTTGATGCGTTTTTGTGTTCTTGGAAGCGGGAGTAAAGGTAACTCCACCTATGTCTCTGCCGGGGATACTGCAATCCTTATTGACGCAGGGTTTTCCGGCATTGAGGTAGCGCGGCGGCTTGCATCGATCGGCGTAGACATCTCATCACTGTCGGCAATTCTTATTACCCACGAACATGGAGACCATATTCGTGGCGTGTCCATTCTGTCCAGACGACATAACCTTACGGTGTTTGCCAATAAGGCCACCATCAGCAAGGCCGGCAAGCCTCTGGACAATCTTTTTTCTTTTCAGGAATTTTCAACAGGTAAGTCGTTTCAGATAAATAATCTTAAAATCCATCCATTTTCCGTGTCCCATGACGCTGCCGACCCTGTAGGGTTCACTATCAGCAATGGCAAATCGTCCTTTGGTTATTGTACTGACACCGGGATGGTGTCCAGGCTTATCAGGCATCGACTTACAGGCTTAAACGCGCTGGTGCTGGAATGCAACCATGACCCCGAGATTTTGAAAACAGGGCCGTATCCCCTTTCGCTGCAGCAAAGAGTAAGTTCCAAGACAGGGCATCTGGCAAACTCGGATGCCGCCGGTTTTCTTGCAGATATATTTCATGATAAACTGGAACACGTGGTCCTGGCACACATCAGCGAGACCAACAACCTGCCTGAAATCATCCGTGAAACCATGACCAACGTGTTAAATAAGAGACACGGGCACAGCTTTCATTTCAATGGAGAGCCCAGTGATTTATCCACGTGTATTTCATTAGCCCGGCAAGATCGACCCGGACAACTGGTTAAAATGAAGTAAGGGATGTGGAAATAAATAATCCCATCCCATCTTCAGGCCGGTTTCGACCGGCTCTCAATCGCAAAATCCTCGAACCCTGAATCTGATAACCTGAAAAGTTATGTAACCGGATGAACATGCAAAGATATCAGGGATCGATCAAACATTGTTATAATTGGCGGGTTGGGGCAACCTCGTTCGTGGTTCCGGCAGACATGATGTTCAATGTTCGGTTGCTTGCGGACATGGTTGACAATGTTCAGCTCTTGTTTTTTGAAAGCCATGAAAATTCATTGCTCGATCATCCGGTGGACATCCCAGGACTTTTCCAGGTGGCAAGAGAGCATGATCTAACGTATACTGTTCATCTTCCGTCTGATTTGCATCTGGGCGCAACCGACTTCAACCGGCGGCAGCGTGCGATTGACCGGATTGTCAGGTTGATGACCGAACTGGACTGCCTGAGCCCTGAATGTTATGATCTGCACTTGTTGCGGGAAGAGGGTCTTTCTGATTCAAAATGGTTGAATAACCTGGATGCGTCCTTGAATAAACTGTCAGGTAAACTGGGGGCTGCCAGGCGATTTGTCGGAATCGAAAATCTTGATTATCAGTTTGATCCGGTTGCTTCACTTGCAAGCAGACACGGTTTTTCCGTAACCCTTGACATCGGGCATGCCTTGCGTTTTCAGCATGGCTGGGAATACCTGATGGAATATGTGTTAAATGCGGCCCATATTCATTATCACGGAGTAGTCAAAGGAAAGGACCACCTGGCGCTCTCTGCCGCACAGGATCGAACCACCAGGCAACTGGGGATGGAACTTGAAAAGGCGAATTACAACGGGGTAGTTACTCTTGAGGTCTATTCGCTTGATTTTTTAAAGGAGTCGATTGGTGTGATTGAGCGGGTATGGGCGTAATCACACCCATGCAACACTAAAACTAACAAGCTAATACACCTGGTGCCAAAAAGGGGCGATCTTTTTTAGCATTTGAAAGCTTGGTGTTTCAGGAGACTCTCCCCAATCCACGTTTCCTTTTGGCAGGTGATCGCGTCGTTCGGCTAATAAAATACGATTATAGTGGGGATGAATAATGGAAACAGTATATTTAGAAACTTCTTTTATAAGCTATCTCGTTTCCCAACATAGCCGTAATCTTCTTGTAGCTGCTCATCAGCAAAGCACACATGAATGGTGGATTACGCGCCATAATGAATTTGAATGTTTTATCTCTCAAGTTGTCATTGATGAAGCATCGGCTGGAAATGCTTCTGAAGCCGCTAAAAGGATGAATATAATACAAAATTTTCCTGTTTTTTGCAAAATTTAGTCTTAGCAACCTTAATGGATTTTTATGCCAAAATATTATATAATGTACTATGCAATATTTTGCAGAAATGAAATTGTTTGAGGGTTTTGAGATAATTTTGGGGATTGAGAATGGTTATGTGATATTTTCCCATCATTTCTCCAGTGCCAGGCAAAAAGAAGAAATGTT
>JAIWHJ010000486.1:0-2350 GCA_048629695.1 Promethearchaeota archaeon | reverse complement strand
AACCTTTACTTTGAACGTTTTATCAACCCAAAGCAGTTTATATTGATACCGAAGTACTCAAGACATTGCCAACTACCGAACTTAAGGGTGGTCTTGCTGAAGTTGTCAAATATGGCGTGATCAAAGATTATGAGTTTTTTGCCTCCCTTGAACAGCATAAAGAGGAAATTTTTGCCCTCAATTATAGTGTTATTATGCAAATGATAGCCCGCTGTTGTGAAATTAAGGCTCGGGTTGTCGAACAGGATGAAAAAGAGGTGGGGCTGCGGCGAATACTGAATTTCGGTCATACCATTGGTCATGCTGTTGAGGCTGCATCACGCTTTCAGATCATTCACGGGCTTGCTGTAGCCATGGGTATGCGGGCAGCAGCCGATCTTGCAGTGCTTGGCGGACATCTACGGAAAGAGGAAGCACAGCGGATTCGCCGGCTGCTTGAATCTTATGATATGCCCGTTGTCATCCCACCCGAATTAGACCGTGAAGAAATAAAAGAATATCTTCAGATAGATAAGAAAACCATAGGCGGTCATGTTTTTTTTGTACTGCCTGAGGCCATCGGCAAGGTAATCATTACCGACCAGGTGCGTGAAGCAGATATTGACTCGGTTCTCGCGAGTGGTTAATATTGATGGATTCGTAAAAAGTCCTCGGCTCCGTCATTCCCGCGAAGGCGGGAGATAAGCGCAGACTTCGATCCAGAACGTATTGAAATGACTAGATTCCCGCCTTCGCGGGAATGACGAAATAGAGTAAGTTCTGGCTTTTTACGAATCCATCAAAATTGAGAGTTGAGAGTTTATAGTGTGTACCGCTTGTTTTGCAAGACCCTCAAAATTGAAGATAAAAACCCAGCGCCTTTTCAATATCTTCATTTTTAGCAAACTGACATCCGATATAGTTTTTTTGTACCGACTTGATTACAACCTGTTTTTTCAGGGGGGTCTGCTTTTTATCGTTAAGTTGAAATTCCAGGCTCAAGGTCTGGTTTTCTTCCATGTTATGCTTGCCGGAAACGGTGAAGCCGATGCCGCTGCGGGATATGTTTTGAATCTGCATCACACCGCCGCCCATTCCTTTGGGGTTGATTATCGAATAGGTGCCTGACAGGTTTGTTGGTTTGCGAAAATGGCCCCGGAAATCGAGCATGACCGTGAACACTTCATTGCACTTGGTGCAGCGAATCTTGACAAAATGTTTTCCCTTGAGGTAGGCGGCAACCGAAATGCGCCTGGAGGCATTGCAGACTGGGCAGATGATCGTCGCCAGATTGTTGTCGCGGACAAAGATTTGAACTGTGGCCATGGGGATCAGTCGTAGATTATGCAGGTGTAGCGCTCAAGCGCTGCTTCTGTCTCGGCGTCGAGTTCCGATGCCTTTTCGTGGATCTGGTATTCGTGGCGGCAGCCCGTGCATTTGAGGCGGACCTGTCTGCAACGTCGTACAACCTCAAGCTTTTCCCCGCATTTATTGCATTTCATAACCGTACCGTCTACCCGATAAGCTGCCGACGGGTAAATATGGCCTTCAGCGGATACCCTTGTTCGGCAAGCGCTTCGGTTCCTCCTTCCTGTCGATCCACCACTGTGGCCACCATCCCGACCTTGAATCCTTCATTTTCAACCCGTTCAATGACCTTGAGCAGTGTGCCCCCGGTGGTAACTACATCCTCAACCAGGGCAACTATACAGCCGGACGGCAGATTCTGCTTGCCCTCGATAAAGTTGCCGGTGCCGTGTCCTTTGGCCTCCTTGCGGACAATAAAGGCCGGGATGGGATTTTTGTCGATATAGCTGACCAGGGAAACCGCTGTTACCAGCGGGTCCGCTCCCAGGGTCATACCTCCCACCGCTCCGATTGGTTCAGGTGATTGCCTGATCAGTTCAAATAAAAGCCGCCCGCAGAGATACGAGCCTTCGGCGTCGAGTGTGGTCTGTTTTCCATCCACATAAAAGTCTGATGTTTTGCCTGAAGTGAGAGTGAAGGTCCCTTTACGGTATGATTTTTCAAGCAGCAGTTCTTTAAGGCGCTGACGTTCGTCCATATATATATCCTTGGAAATAAATCGTAAGGTTGCAGTCAGGAGTTAAGAAAATTTTCATTTTATATTGTTCACGTTCAGGTTTTTCAAGGTTCCCGGAGGCTGACAACTGAAATTCCGAGCGAACCCTTAGCTCTCTATTAAAACTACCTGTTTTTTTCGTTCAAAGCAAATCGATTTCACTTACTCTAATATTCCAGGCTACATTTTAGGTATGATTCACGGTTCTGGTGTGATATCCTAGTATTTATTATAATTTTTTACTTACCTCGCAAGTAACTTCAGGCGATTACGGAGGAATTGCATCAT
>JAIWHJ010000485.1:0-2352 GCA_048629695.1 Promethearchaeota archaeon | reverse complement strand
TCCAGGTTTCCCCTGTTTTTGCCCGGACAACCGTTTCCAGGTCCGGCTGCGTTATCCTGGATTCGGTTCACAAACGTGCGCCTGCGCAGGTTCGGAAGCAACGTTCCGCTGCCGTAACCTCTCATCGAAAGGTGTCACGGGCATCCACGATGACCGTGCTCTCTTCGCGTCACAAACATCCCCCGCGCGGGAAAAAATATCAGTCAGCATCTATTCGAAATAAACGTTCGAGCGTTGTTAATCTTGCCGGATCTTACCAGGGTAAACAGAGGCCTTCACCGGGGCCGACGTTTTTTTCCCAGTCCTTGCGGCGAAAACTTTCCTCAAAGAGCGCTATTGTTGTAAATGCCAAAACCGGTAATGTTATTTATGCTCATTCTCCGGATCGTCCCAGACAGCCGGCAAGTACAATTAAGGTGCTCACAGGACTTATTTCGTTGGAATCATTAAAAAAGTCAGACTCAGTTTCTGTCTCAAGGCGAGCTGCCGGAATGCCCCGTTCCAAGATTTATCTGCGCCGGGATAGATCGTATCCGGCTGATGATCTGATTAATGCGGTCTTGCTGGGATCTGCAAATGATGCGAGCGTGGCCCTTGCTGAAAAGATAGGAGGGTGCGAGAGTAAGTTTGCCGATCTGATGACCAGAAAGGCTCGGGAAATGGGTGCCAGGCAGACTGTATGTAAAACAGCCACAGGGCTGACGGCCCGGGGACAGAAGTCCACTGTCCGTGATCTGGCGATTATATTTAACAAGGCAATGGAAAATCCTGCATTTGCCGGCCGAATGACCCGTTCTAAGGTGAAGACACGAGAAGGCAAGACAATCTGGACCCATAATAAGGCTCTATGGAAGGTGGCAGGGGCTAAGGCAGGGAAAACCGGCTACACAAGGGCTGCCAGGCAGACATATGTGGGGATGTTCAGTCGCGGCCAAGATGAGCTGATAGTTGCCATAATGGGCAGTGAAACAATGTGGGGTGACATTAAGAACCTGGTTGAATATAGTTTTAAAATGAGAAAAAAGGCCAGGACAAAAATGGCTTCCGCCAAATCGGCGATCTCACGAGTCTCAGCACTTGACCAGTTTGGTAAAAATAAGGGCTTAAGAGTGTTGTCGGATAGAAAAAAGGGGGCTAAGCTGTAATCGGGGCGCTTCTCCTTTTTTAAAAAGCTGTTAGCGGTTAGCTTTTAGCTTGTGGTGTTACTTATTATTGATTTTTTGAGCTAAAAGCTAATCGCTAAAAATTTCGTTTTTTTGAGTTTCCATTCAGGCACTGATTAGCAACATCTCTTTTATACTTGCTGGACGTTTACAAAATGTATAGAATGCCCCGTGACGATTGTCCGGGGCGTTTTTGTTTTCCGGATATTATAAGGTACTATCTGATCAGATTAAGTACCGCAACTTTAGGCACTTTAGCTCACTTCAAACTTTAGTCACTTTTGTAGTTTGCACGAACGACCTGTTCCTAAGGCACTAAATAATGCTCTGAGTCTCAGAGCGTTGAAATATAAAAGAGGTCAATCTGATGAAAACTGTTCAGCCAAAACGGGATATTCTGTTAACAAAATTCGGAATTGCTGTAACATCTCTTGCCGCATTACTTTTTACCCGGGAGAT
Source organism: Promethearchaeota archaeon (assembly GCA_048629695.1). Lineage (GTDB taxonomy): Bacteria > Desulfobacterota > Desulfobulbia > Desulfobulbales > DAOVYS01 > DAOVYS01. Next base: position 730 of record JAIWHJ010000485.1, on the reverse strand, counting down.
ACTGCTGGTTGCGATTAACCAATCTCATGATGCCAGTTGGGTGTCCATTTTAGGGGATATTCTGTTTGTAAGCATTGTATACTACATTATATATGGATCGTTTGTTTATCTTGTGTCAAGGCTTGGTTATCTGCAACGCCTTAAAAATCATCAACCATCTTCACGTGAAGAGATAGAAACAATATATGACGATCAGGCTCCTTTTCTTACGATTCTTGTTCCTTCCTATAAAGAAGAAGAACATGTAGTCAAGCAAACTCTCATGTCCGTTGCATTTCAGCAATATCCAAAAAAACGTGTGGTTTTGTTGATTGACAACCCTCCTTTTCCCAAAAATCGAGAAGACAAAGATATGCTTGAAAAAGCACGAATGCTTCCTTCTGAAATCACCGTATTACTTGAAAAACCATTTAAAAAATTCAACAATGCTCAAAAAAGTTTCATTGAACGTAACAAACAGGGGAGTATTGATTTACGTGAGGAAATACGAAAAATCGCAAGTTTGTATTCTGAAGCTGCTTCATGGTTTGATGACTATGCGGTTAATTACCCTATAAATGATCATAACGATTCATTATTCATTGATAAAATCATTTTGGGTCAACGTGATTCGTGTCTTGAAACGGTTCAAAAATATGAAGATTTGCTCCGGCAAGACAGCCCTCGGATTGCAGAAAATAATATTTTACGTTCATATCAGAGCCTTGCTGCGCTGTTTAATATAGAAATG
>JAIWHJ010000484.1:0-2358 GCA_048629695.1 Promethearchaeota archaeon | reverse complement strand
ACGCTGAAGCCGCCGGCGATGCGGCTCACAGTATCAAAGGATCTGCCGCGAGTCTGGGAGTTAAAGGGGTTAGCGAGACTGCATATGAAATTGAAAAGGCCGGACGGGCAGGAGATCTCGACGCTGTTTCCAAGTTGGTGGGTGACCTGGAAGCCATGGTAATACAAATTAAAGACCTGAAGTAGTATTTTACAATATCCGAATGCCGACAGCCAAGGAAATAGTTAGGAAATTCAGCGATCTCAAGACACTGCCTCATGTGGCTATTCGAGTCACCCAACTGGTCAACTCCGAAAAAAGCACCATGAGAGATTTTGAGGAGATCATTAAACTTGACCCGATTCTGGTGACCAGGCTGCTTCGACTTGTAAACAGTCCCTATTTCGGTCTGGCAAACAAGGTTGAGTCGATTTCAAAAGCCGTTGTGTACTGCGGCATGAAGAATTTGAGGAATCTTGTTGCCGTAGAAGCGATTAAGGATCTCTTCAAGGAGAAGGGTGATGATCCGGCGTTTTCAAGGAGGCATTTGTGGCTCCATTGCGCCACTATCTCTATTCTTTCAGATATGATCGGCAAGCGGATATTCGGTCTTCCCGGTGATGATCTGTTTCTGGCCGGCATCATACATGATATTGGCCTGATAGTCGAAGACCAGGTTGCGGGCGATCTGCTTCGTAAGGCATGCATGGCTTATACCCCCCCGAATAACTCTCTTGTCGAATGCGAGCAGGAAATGATCGGGACCGATCACTGTAAAGTTGGCATATTGCTGGCCAAGGAGTGGAAAATGCCGGAGGAGGTGCTGAATGCAATCAGGTTTCATCATGATACCAAAAAGGAAAATCCGATTTCCAGTGTTACGAGCATCCTGCAACTGTCTGAATATATTGCGGGCAAAATGAAATATTCCGCTATTCCCGACAAGATGGACCCGCTTTCCCCCCTGCTTGTCCGTCATGTTAAAAACATGATGGGGAATTATAAGTTGATTATCAGGGACCTTCCTACTGAAATGGCCAAGGCAAAAGAGTTATACGAGAACAATGAATGAAAAAGCCGTTAATGAAGATTTTGACTCAGTTTTTTCCGATTTGGTTGATGGTTGTGAAGATCTGCATACATTTCTTCAGGATTTGCAGAAGCTGGTACCTGACGCTGTTTTCCGGCTATATTCCAATGACGGCGACGTAGTCCCGGAAGATGACCCTTTAGGGCTTGAATCTGAAATTTATGATTCTTTAATAAAGGACGTTGCTGAAGACGGCAGTGTTCTATCTTTTTTTGAGCTTCCCGACAAGAGCCTGTTGTACTGCCGAGCCGTTCCTCAAATCAATTCCGTCCTGTTTTTTAAATTCCCTGGTTGTTCTCCAGGCATTTTCCCGGATCAGGTCACTCTCAGTCTTTTACAGAGTTTTATTGGGCATGCACTGCTGAAAAAAGAAACAAGAGTGGTCAAACTCGAAAATGAACAGCTTATCCGTCAGTCCGAGGTGCGGAATGAGCAGTTCAGAAAGCTGCTGGATGACAATCATCAGCAGTATCTCCTGATTCAGAATAAGGAAAAGGAGTATGCCAAAACGCTTGAGATTGAGATTGACAGGCAGACTTCCGAACTTAGAGAAAAAAACAGGCAGCTTGAGGAGGCCAGCCGGTTAAAAAGTGAGTTTCTGGCCAATATGAGCCATGAACTCCGTACCCCGATGAACGCGGTGATAGGGTTTTCAGATCTTCTTGCTGAAACCGACCTCAATGAAATTCAGTCTGAGTACTGTGAGACAATCTCTAAGTCGGCGGCAGGTCTCCTTGTGTTGATTAACGATGTCCTTGATCTGGCTAAAATCGAGTCAGGAAAATTTGAATTGGAAAAAGATTCCTTCAGTATCGTGGAACTTATAAAGAATGTTGCCGACATGTTTAAAATGGCTGCCAAGGGAAAGGATCTTTGCCTGTCGCATTTCGTGGACTCCAGGCTGCCTGAGGTTTTGGAGGGCGATGCTAATCGAATTCGGCAGATAATGGTGAACCTCACCGGGAATGCCATGAAGTTCACCAAGCAAGGGAGTGTGGATATCCGGGCCGACCTGACTAAACAGACCGAAGATGCGGTTGAGGTTCGGTTTTCCGTGTCTGATACGGGTATAGGTATTCCTGAGGACAGACAGGATGCTATTTTTGAAAAATTCACTCAAGCCGACGGCTCCACCACCAGAAAATTCGGCGGCACAGGCCTGGGGTTGGCAATAAGCAATGAACTGGTTAAGCTGATGAAAGGGGAAATGACTCTTGCCAGCGTTCCCGGTAAAGGCAGTACCTTCAGCTTCACCATTCCCATGACAAAACCGGCGCAGGAACAAATCG
>JAIWHJ010000483.1:0-2360 GCA_048629695.1 Promethearchaeota archaeon | reverse complement strand
GATCACGCACCCCAAGGGCACTTCCTTCGGGCGCACAGCTACAGCACCTGTGAACGATTACATGCGGAGGAGTCTGCTAAATATGGGGCAACTGAACGGTTACAATGAATCATGGATAAAATAGTTATTAAAGGCGGTAGACCCCTGTCAGGGACGGTCAGGATAAGCGGGGCCAAAAACGCGGCCCTGCCTCTTATTGCAGCCACTTTATTAGCCCCGGGCAGGCATACTCTGCATAATGTGCCTGATCTGAGAGATACCAGGACTATTTTGTTACTTCTCGGGACCCTTGGGCTGAAATGTGAGAGAGATGGCAGTACGGTTTGGATCGATTCAACTCATCTGTCGGAGTTTGAGGCATCCTATGATCTGGTTAAGACTATGCGGGCCTCGGTTCTGGTGCTTGGGCCTCTGCTGGCCCGTCTCGGCCGAGCCAGGGTGTCACTGCCCGGTGGTTGCGCCATTGGCGCCAGGCCCATAAATTTGCACCTTGACGGACTGAAAAGGCTGGGAGCAATTATTGAACTTAAAAAGGGGTATGTTGATGCGATAATTGATGGTCCGATGCAGGGAAATATTATTGTGTTTGACAAACAGTCGGTAACGGCCACTGAGAATATCCTGATGGCAGCCGTGGTTGCAGATGGGACTACTATAATCAAAAATGCGGCCAGGGAACCTGAAGTCGGCAATCTGATCGACATGCTGACAATGATGGGAGCGCGAATCAAGGGACGAGACACCAGCCAATTGGAAATCAAGGGTGTGACTGAACTGAAACCCGCGGAGATTTCAATCATACCGGATCGTATCGAGGCGGGCACTTATATGTTGACAGTCTGTGCAGCCGGTGGAGACGTTGTGATAACAGATTGTATTCCCGAACATCTTTGTTCCCTGATTGATAAACTCCGGACTATTGGTGTGATAGTAGAGGAGGGCCGCGACTCAATTCGAGTGATCCGTAAGGGTCCTATTAATGCGGTTGATGTAAGCACTGCGACCTATCCCGGATTCCCGACCGATCTGCAGGCCCAGATAATGGCGCTGATGTCATTGAGTAACGGAACAAGCCTGATAGACGAAACTATTTTTGAAAATCGGTTCATGCATGTGGCTGAACTGCGTCGAATGGGAGCGGATATAACCATCAAAGGCCGGATCGCTGCAGTAAAGGGGAGGAGGAGTTTGAACGGGGCCCAGGTCATGGCAACGGATCTGCGGGCCAGCGCCTCCCTTGTAACGGCAGGTGTTGCTGCCAAGGGGATTACGGAGATTTCAAGAGTGTATCATCTGGACAGGGGATATGAAGACCTTGAGGGCAAATTATCCAGGCTTGGCGCGGTTATTCGAAGGGAAAAGGAATAAAAAGCGGTTTTTGGCATTCTTCATTAAACTAGGACGAATTAAAGCGTGACCTATTTTACAAATTGGTTCATAATATCCTCTTATTATTATGTTTTTCGGGTTGGTTTCTAAACAGAGTTTCCCTGGTCGGGGATTCCCACCCTTGCCGGACTTTTCGATGAGTATTCTTCGAATTTCTTCACTCACGGCCGAGGCTCCCAACCGGGACCGGCAATTGAGCAGACCGCATTCCTTCAGTCTGAGGTTTATAATGGAATCACGAGACCACACCTTAGATTTTTTACCAGGGAACATGCCGCGTGGCTGTTGCAATTGACCGGAAGAGTACTACGTCCGCACGCCTGAGATTGTTTTCAAGCCGTTTTACGCCTCTTTGCATGTTAACCCATCATGGTATTCAAATATGCCTCCGCCCCTTTCATGGTGCGGTCAGGCTCAAAGCCATCTATTTGATCAAGACTATATTCACCTCGGAAACGGAGAGATTATTTTTTCCCGTCTTCATCCGGATGAGCAAACCCGGAAACCGAGGAAAGGCTGCGGAATTGAGACGGCTTTATTCCAAAGTATCCTGCAAAGACCTTGCTGAAATGACTGATGCTGTTATATCCGATATCATAGGCTATTTCGGTTATATTCATCTCCCCGTGACGGATAAGATCCATGGCCTTTTCCATGCGAAGTTTTCTGAGGTAAGCGTATGGGGGCATCCCGCATACCTTTGGAAAAATCTGTTTCAGTTTGGCGGAACTTACCCCGACACGACTCGCCAGCTCATTCAATGCCGGCGGATCCACCAGATTATTTATAAAGATATCCTGTGCTTTCCCGACATGCAGCCGGTCAGACGGCGTTACTGAAATATCGATTGCTTTATCATTCTGGCTACCAACTTAAAGCGGGACATTTTTTGCCATTTTGGCTCTATGGCAATTCCAAAATTAAGCAAAATTTGTGGAGTTGCTAACTAATTGAATTTACGGACTGTCCCG
>JAIWHJ010000482.1:0-2363 GCA_048629695.1 Promethearchaeota archaeon | reverse complement strand
TTATCCAATGCCTCAATCAATCTCAATCCTTGTTCGTGTACGTTCACGAGCACGAGCACGTTCACGGCACGGTGCTCCTAATGTTGAGACTGATTAGCGCAATATTTACATTATCTTACTGGTGTCACTTTTTTGTATTGCACCCTTCAGGGGCCTGCCTGTTTTTTATGCGAAAACCTTGTCAAAAACTTTAAACGCCTTTCGGACAAACGGGACATCATCCGCGAGTTCGAGATACGACTCTCCACTCAATTCCCGGGTGACCAGTTCATCGCTTGCAGGGAGGATCCCGGCAAGCGGCAGATCCGAGGCTGCGGCGGCCTCCTCGATCTTTGCGGTCAGTTCCGGCGGAACCGGGTCAGGCGCCCGGTTGATAATCAGGTACTTTTTGCCAATGTCCAGGCCCAGGGGTTCCGTAAGATCTGAAATCCTTCCGGCCGTGAGAATTCCGCGGGCGGATGGGTCTGATATAACGAGCAGGACATCTATTTTCCTCAGGTTCATCCGGCTCATATGCTCCATGCCTGCCTCATTATCAACAAGGATATTTTTATAATTGCCGCCAAGCCGGTCTATAGTCATTGACAGATACTGGTTGGCCGCACAGTAGCAGCCAGGACCGTCCGGATGGCCCATGGCCAGAAGATCAAATCCGGTTGCCTCCACCAGCGACTGGTGGACCATCATTTCCATGTACTGGTCCCGAGTCATATTCGGGGGCGGTTCCTGCTTAAGATCCTTTCTGATCTTCCCAATCGTGAGATCCACATCCATTGCCAGAAGCTCGTTTAAATTTATATTGGAATCAGCATCAACCGCCAGAATCGGTGTGGATCCTTTTTTTAAAAAATATTTTATCAAAAGCGCTGAAATAGTGGTCTTCCCGGTCCCACCCTTTCCAGTCATGGCAATAATCCGTGTCATAATGTTTCTCCAAATCCGGCGGAACCGGAAAAATCGTCTGGTTAGTTTTTGAAATTTGTATTAAACGTTTATCATTGAAATAATTGCCTAAAAAAATAAAAATCCCTATACTTTTGAAATAGTGCGTAAAACGCACCCTACATTGTCAAACGATGCTGAATTATCGACGCCTCGATGTTAACCGGTAGGGTGCATTCCATGCACCATTAACAAGATTCGTGGGGGCGACTGGTTGAAATAATTGACCAAAAAATGGGATTTCCTATATTGTTGAGTTAATAATGATATGAGAGTGTTTCTCAGACTTATCAAAATTTTCCGGGACATCTATTATCTGCTCCGCAATGATGCTGCGACCCGGACCTCATTAAGACCCCTGGTACTTGGAGTAGTATGCTGCTTTTTTGTAGCATATGGAGGCAAATCACTGTTTCTGGATCCTTCCCAAAAGGCATTACAAAAAAACTTGGCTGAACAGGCGGAATTCGGCGCCCCGGGGGACGACGCAATAATGATGCTCACAGGAGCGACCAATGAATTCGAGAGAGAATCAGAGGAAATTCAAAAGAAAATCGCTGTGCTGAATCTCAAGGAAAATTATCTTGAACAGCATTGGGACGGCCTGTCCGACCCAGAGAGATTCACCAAGATTATATTGACGCTGCTGCCCGAGGCGCCGGTGAACATCCAGGAAAATGTCATGGAAATGCAATCCGTGGCACTCCAAACACTAAACGGTTTTGAGTTGCACCCGGTGACCCTTAGTGGTGATACGGACTTTAGAAATATTTTTGCTTACCTGCAGTACATAGAAAAACGTCCGGAGATAGGGGTTATCGACAATCTTGAAATCAAGCGTCTGCCCATTGAGAAAAATGAATTACGGGCCAAGATCCATTTCAGCCTGCTGGTGGGAAGATTAAAAAGGAAAACAATATGAATTGTGGGCGCCGTATTTTTAGAATCATCTATTTTCTGCCTGCTATTATCCTGTTACTTTTTCCGGTTCAAGGGTGGGCTGCTAACGACTTTAAAGTCTTGCTTATTCGACCTCAACTGCTGAGTGGATTAGGCGGGCATGAAGAAACGACCGGTTTTGTCAGAGACCCTTTCAACCTGCCGGCGGAACAACTGATAGATCAGTACCAAGCCAAAAAGGGCCAACGACCGGAAGTCTTTGTAGATTTTTCTTTGATCGCCATTGTCTGGAATAAGCAACTGCCTCTGGCCGTTATCAATGACAAGCTGGTCGGAGTCGGAGACACGGTAAAAGGCGCAACCGTATTGGAAATTGCAAAAGAGACGGTGACACTGGAAAGAAAAAAAATGTATCACACCCTGCGTCCCAAGACCTTGTTACTGAATCTGTGCAAGACCAAAACATGACATTATTAGAGCCTGTTTGAAAACTCCTTTTTGGGAGGTCAAAGCCTCCAAAT
>JAIWHJ010000481.1:0-2365 GCA_048629695.1 Promethearchaeota archaeon | reverse complement strand
CGCTTTCCTGATGCGGTAGATGACCGGGTCCCTCATGTTTAAATTAGGAGAGGTCATGTCGATTTTTAACCGGAGTACGTGGGTCCCGTCTTTGAATTCACCGGCCTTCATTCGTTCAAACAGGTCCAGGTTTTCTTCAACAGAGCGATTACGGTAGGGGCTCTCCTTTCCGGGTTCGGTCAGAGTGCCCCGAAATGTCCTGATCTCATCCGCGGTCAAGCTGCATACGTAAGCCTTTCCCATTTTGATCAACTGAATAGCGTAATCATAGAGCTGGTCAAAATAATCCGATGAGTGGAAGAGGTTGTCTCCCCAGTCAAAACCGAGCCATTTGACGTCTTTTAATATTGCCTCTGCATACTTCGGGTCCTCCTTGACCGGATTAGTGTCATCGAACCGCATATTGCATGTGCCGTTATTCTCGGCTGCGATTCCAAAATTTATGCAGATGGCCTTGGCATGCCCTATATGCAGGTGGCCGTTCGGTTCAGGCGGAAAACGGGTCACTACCCGGCCGTTGTTTTTATTTGCTTTTAAATCCTCTGCCACAATGGCGCGGATAAAATTAGGCGATGGCGTTGCAGGAACATTCATTTATGCTTCTCCAGCAGGTTTGGGGAGGTGGTTAAGTGGTTAAGTGGTCGAATATACCAGAATCGGCGCGGTTTTCGAGGAATTTTTTGGGCGAGCCCTTACATGCATCGCGGACCAGGAAGTGATTATTGAGAAGAAGATTGAGCCAGTAATTCATGCGCTCTCCATTTGTTTTGTCTTTCCAATGGGTAAAGAGATGAGCGTAAGGGCCCAGAGGGATACGTCCCTCCTGTGGATGGATCTCCAGGGTGAACGAAATAAGATCAGGGTCAAGGGCGGCAAGTGTCTGAGATACGATTTTATAGAGACCGGCCGGCCCGAACATGGGATCAAGTGATCCCCTGCCTTTAAATGGAAACGGGATGGGAATTTCATGGAGAAAGCTTAAGTGATCCGATACGCCGAAGGGGCTGAAGGTGGAAAGAGGATGGCCGTCATGCAGATGAAAGTGCAAAGGCTTGTCAAGTCCGGCAAGCTCCCGGATTACAGCGAGTACCAAAGGCAGCGAGCTTTGGGCCGCCTTTTCCACATCCTCGATAATCTCAGGCAGCACAGGGGTTAAGGGAGTAAGACTACAGATATCCATGCCGGGAAAAATTTTCTCGAAATAATCCCTGGCCTGCCTGATTCCAAAGTGGCCGATGTCAATGCAGGCGCTTACTTTTTGAAGATTTGAGAATTTTTTCACTAAACTGATGTAAAAATCAGGACAAAGCCCGCAGGCGTATTCAATATACAGATACGGCCCTTTAGAAAGCGAGAGCAACCCGGCATCTATCTCTGAAAGGGCTGCGAGATATTCTTCAGTATGGTCGATTATCTCCGGCTGGTCATGGACAACAAAGCCGTTGACCTCATCTTGGCAAGCGCGTGCAATCTCAATTACCTGTTTTACGTCTTTTCTGGAGAGAAGATTTATTTTATGCGGCAGATGAACCACTGCCCGCGCCTGTGGGAAAGGCCTGAATCCAAGGAGCTGTTTTATTTCATCAGCGCCACCGCAATGAAGCTCCATTCCAAGACCGGATTCCCTGAATCGAAGACGCGCCAGTTCCAAAAGTGCGTCATCGCCAAGTATCCGTTTCTGAAACAGCCCAAGAATAGGCGGATTTAAATATTGCATACGAGTTACAAGTTACGAGTTACGGGTTGACAGCCTTGGATTTCACTCCGTTCTACCAAATCTACGGACTTTTCATCATTCATCATTCATCATTTGGGAACGGGACTGTACCAGGTAGATGGTCTTTCCGACAATTGCGCCTTCAATATCCTGGGGCCAGCCGAATCTGTTTTCAACAAGCCTGCCCACGGCTCCAAGACGGATGCAGAGTCTGGTCCTGAACTCCTTATCCTGAGTGAGCGCATTGTTTGCGTATTCCATTCTTTTCAGGCATGTCCCGGAATCCTGGTCAGGCTGTATTGCAAAACTGAAATTTGCAAACGAGAGTATCTTTACCCGTTTTGTCTTTTTATGGACAACCATGCGGAGCGGCGTTCCACGAACCGCCCCTGACACAAGGGTTTCGCCAAGGCCTGCTGCAAGCTCTATCATGATTTCATCATTGTTGCGGTTTGTCGGATTTACGGTATGCATGACAAAGGAGTAGTCCGGTGTGATCATCTGCTGAATAAGAACGGCCATATGGGCGCTGTTATGTGGAATTTTGGCCTGTTTTCTTCCCATTACAGCCTGTTTTGTCCAGAGTGATGCCCATACGCTTGAGACCGCGCCGGCCACATCTTGAGGCGCCACGTTGGCAACAGAGTT
>JAIWHJ010000480.1:0-2367 GCA_048629695.1 Promethearchaeota archaeon | reverse complement strand
TCGATATGAATAGGTGTTCTTTTTTGTCTATTAAAAAGTGACTTATAAGATATTTTTACCTTGAAAGGAACATGCCCCATTTCGATTAATTTTCCTTTAATAAAGTTTTCATAGGCGCCTATTATAATAAAATCATCGACTATATAATCATAAAATTCGAACATTGTTCCAGTTAATAACAATATTTTTTCATTTAAGTCCTTTTTACCTAATAAGTAGTTTATAACTTTTTTCATATTTATAACTTTTTCTAGGTTGTTTGCAATTTTGGATTTATCAATCAGTTTTTGAGAGACACGGTTAAACATCACCGCAAAATGTCTAAGCTGAGTAATATCCTCATATATGTGATATTTACTTCCAAATACTTTTTCCATAGCTAATAAAAATCTGGTTTGATTTATATTATTAGGGGAATAAGGGGATTTAAGAATGTCCCCAAGATTCCTATATTCCGGAACCGAAACCGACCAAGTACCTCGTCCGAAACTCATGCGGTTGGAGAAAGGCTAAGAGCCTGTTTGAAAAATAATTCTGCCAGTAATCATAAAATCATGTAATTGGCTAAATACATGACGAATTAAGGGTTCCAGCGCTAAGTTAATCCTACCGCTCGATTCCCAGCATCAGGCAGTTGATGCCGCTTCCTATGCCTAGAAGGGCCGCCCGCTGTCCGCTTTTAAACATGCCTTGCTCTATTCCTATTGCCATGGTAATGGGGGCTGAAACCGATCCCACGTTTCCAAGAAAATCCAGGGTTTCAAAATTCTTTTCCGAATCAAGAGAAAGCGTGTCAAACAGCAGCCTGGCATGGGCCCTTCCTACCTGATGACAGAAAAAACGATTTATGGAATCACGGGTCCAGTCTAACTCGTTTTTAAAATCATGCCATGTGGAATGGGCTGTATCAACACCCTGTTTCAGGAGTTCCTCGGAATCCGTCAGCATAAGGGTTCCGTCAAAACCGTTTTCACCTCCATGGCAGAGATGGTTCTGAGACGTATTGGCCCTGTAGACCCCGCCGACAAGCCTGGCCCGCTTTTTCTCTCCATTGTCCCCGCCCATCACAAGAGCAACCGCACCGGAACCGATTGTAAAGGAGGCGAATGATGCCTTGATGGATTTTCTGGTAAGGGTGGCATCCGAAATGACCGCATTTATCGTTGATTCCAGGAGTTCCTCGGCTGTTTCGCCGGCAACGATAAGCCCCTTATTGACGTGACCTAATTCAATCATCCCGGCAAGCATAATCATGCCGTCCAAGAAACCCAGGCACGCATTTGAAAGATCAAACAGCAGGCATTTTTCAGGAAGGCCCAGGGCCTGATGCACAAACGTTGCTGTGGCCGGCTCCATCATATCTTTTGAAACGGAGGTCAAGATCAGGCATTCAATCTCATCCGCATTGACCCCGGAAGCTGTAAGGGCCTTTCGACCGGCCATTGCGGCTGCCCGGCTTGGTTTTGTTCCGGGATTCCAGAAACGCCGCTCCCTGATGCCTGACATGAGTTCAAGTCTGCCCCGTGGAAGCTTAAGACGTTTATAAACCTCTGCCATACGCTCTTCAAGGTCATCCGAGGAGACCACGTTTGGCGGAAGTTCATAGCCGAATTCATAAAGACGGACGTTATTGTATCTCATCTGTTAATCCATTGAATCGGCAATAATGTCCGAATCAAAATAGTTGATACCCATTCCAGCGTCCACCACAATACATTGGGCCGTTATACCGGATGATCTTTCAGAGAGCAAAAATGCGGCCAGGTTCGCCGCCTCTGCTGTTTGGACCGCCTTTTTGCGAAGTGTCAGCCTTTCGGCATAAAGGTAACTGTCAATATAACCGGGAATCCCGGCTGATGCGGATGTCTTGAGGAGCCCCGGACACACTGCGTTGAATCTGACTTTGGAAAAATTTGAAAAGCTCTTTGCAAGAAAACAGAGGGAAGATTCGAGAGCGGCTTTTACCGGGGCCATATATCCGTAATTTTCCGCCGCCATGCGCGTGGTGGAAATAGAGATAGTTACAACAGAGGCCGTTTCGGACAAAAGTTCACGGAAATGATTACAGATTGAAATAAGGGAGAAACAGGAAATGTCCATGGCCTGGAGAAAGTCTTTCTTAATAGTCTCCTGAAACGACTTCATCCCATCTGAGTAATTGGCAAAAGCAATGGAATGAACCAGACCGTCCAGTTTTCCATCAACAGCTTCCCTGATTTCATCCCTGACATTGATGATATTCGCCTCATCTTCAACATCACAGATAAAGACCCTGGATTCAGGGAACAGCTTTAAGGCTGCGATTTTCCGTTCCTTGGAACGTACTACATGAATGACTTCAGCGCCTTCGGAAACGAGCGTCTTTCC
>JAIWHJ010000479.1:0-2382 GCA_048629695.1 Promethearchaeota archaeon | reverse complement strand
TTCCAGCTCTTCCAGGTCAGTGATGATTTTTCTATTATGATCAAGGAATTTATATGTTCCGTTAAGTTCAAATTCAATCAGCGCGGTTTGTATGAAAATCCCCCTTGCTTCATCCGGTTTGATCCTGCCGTAATTGACCTTGCGGTTTGCAACAATCACAAGACCGAACAGGGTGACCTTTTCTTTGGCAATCACCCGGCCTTGCTTTTTCTCCCAATGCGGGTCTGAATAGGAAGAACGGCACAGGCCCCGCGCCAACGGCTCGATCCATTCCGGCTTAATGGATGCGACTGTCCGGGCATAGAGCCTTGATGTCTCCACCAGTTCGGCCGCCATAATCCATTTGCCTGATTTTCCGAACAGGCCTGAACCTGGAAAGATCATGAGTTCCTTTTGGTGTCCGCCCTGGTAGATATTTTTTTCACGCTTTAAAGCAATATTTCTAAGGTTGCCGCTTAAAAGCGATTTGTGGACAGAGTCATAACTTGCTGACTCCCGGTTCAGGCCGAAACCGCCTTCCTGGTCAAGAATCAGCAGGATATGTTCGTAAATATCTTTCCATTCCCGCATTCGCTGGTACGACAGGTAATGACTCTTACAGAATTTCCGTATTTTGGACCGGCTGCCCACCTTTTCCAGTGTGGCGTGAAAGGTGTCCCATATTTTAAGATATGTTAGAAAGTCCGAAGAGCCTTCCTTAAATCCGGCGTGAGCCCGGTCCGCCTCAGCCTCTTTTCCGACCGGCCTTACACGCGGGTCCCTGATGCTTAAGGCGGCTCCTATGATCGTTACCTCGCGCAGGGCATTGTTGTTTCTCGCCTCAACAATCATTCGGGAAATTCTGGGATCAAGCGGCAGGCGGGCCAAAAGCCCGCCGATTTTTGTCAGATTTTTGTGTGTATTTATAGCGCCGAGTTCTGTTAAAAGATTAAAACCATCCTTGATCGCCCGTGGAGAAGGCGGGTCAACAAACGGGAATTCCTTTGGATTTCCCAGGGAGAGCGAGATCATTCTCAAGATGACCTCTGCCAGATTGGAACGCTGGATCTCAGGCGTGGTGTGTTCCGGCCGTTTCAGGTAATCCTCTTCTTCATACAGCCTGATGCAGATTCCAGGGCCCACCCTGCCGCATCGTCCTTTCCGCTGGTCACAGGCAGCGCGTGAGATCGGCCTGACCGGGAGTTTGGCGGTCCTGGCCCTGACATTGTAGATGGATATCCGTGCAAGCCCGGTGTCAACCACGTACCTGATTCCCGGCACGGTGATAGATGTCTCGGCCACATTGGTTGCAACCACTATCTTCCGGCCCTTGAAAGGCCTGTAAATCCGATTCTGATCACCACCGGACTGTCTTCCGAATAAAGGCAGTACAAGAGTATTATTCAGGTCAATTTTTGCGACTTCTTCAACTGTTTCCAAAATGTCACGTTCAGTGGGCATAAAGACCAGGATATCGCCAAAATGGTCTATTCGCATTATTTCAAGGATTGCTTTTATTGCCTCATCAACGTATGACTCGTCTCTGTCCGTATCATCTTCCCCAGGCGCATGGCGATATACGACATCAACCGGATAGGTGCGGCCGGAAATTTCGATTATCGGGGCATTATCAAAACACCTGGAAAATTTTTCCGTATCAATGGTGGCGGACGTAATAATCAGTTTCAGATCTTTTCGCCTGCAAAGCAGGAGTTTAAATATTCCCAGGAGAAAGTCGATATTAAGACTTCGTTCATGCGCTTCATCGATAATAATCGTATCATAGGCGCGAAGTGAACGGTCCATCCGGGTCTCAGCCAGGAGGATGCCGTCCGTCATGAATTTTATCCTGGTGGACCTTGTTGTTTTGTCTTTGAAACGGATTTTGTACCCCACAAGGTGTTCATTTTTTTTGCCCAGTTCGGATGCCACTCGTGCCGTAACCGAAGTCGCTGCAAGACGCCGCGGCTGGGTGCATCCGATCATCCGTTTTTTGCCCCGGTCCGCCTCAAGGCACATCTTGGGCAACTGGGTCGTTTTTCCGGAACCGGTTTCCCCGGCAATAATGACAACGGGATGCTCACGGATGGCCGCAATTATCTCATCTTTTGATCCGGTGATAGGAAGATTTTCAGGGTACGTGATTTCGTGGGTCATTGTTTAATGATATCTCAGAAACTTTGTTTTTCCGATACATGGACAAATAGTCGTAAAAGCTATGATGATATTCCCTTAGTCATAACCAAATCTCCATATAGATTATGGAAAACCGTTATGGTCTTCCTTTGGAGATAAGGTAAGGGAAAAAAGGGAAAAAAGGAAACTTGTTTGGTGTATAAAAGGTGGGGAGACGAAAATTTAAGAGGCAGCACGGGTTTTTCCGCGGTAGCGGTTCAGTTCAAC
>JAIWHJ010000478.1:0-2383 GCA_048629695.1 Promethearchaeota archaeon | reverse complement strand
AGAGCAAGCACAACAGCTTCTTTGATAGAAGGCATCTGTATTGGTTCAAGGCTCTGGAGGTTGATGACCGACTCGGGAACGCCGCTCATTTTGTCCTGCATTTTGCGGCGTTGCTGATTTTTATTCTTTGCCTGCATTTTGGCCCGCATGCTTTGCTGGAACTCCATAATATCTTTCTGAAATTCCTCATCGCCTTTATTGTTTTTACCCTGAAACGGTGCTGCATTAACAGATGTAAAACTGATAACAAGCAATAGGGTTAAAAGAGGTATGATTTTCTTTAATAATATTGTGGTTGTCTGCTGACTCATGAAACGCCTCCATCCATAAAATCTTTGTTGAGTAAAAGTGAGTAAAAGGCTTTCATATCTTGACATTGAGCAAATTGTCAAAATATGAAAGCCTGACCCGTTTTCTTAATTCTCTTGTGACCACGCTGCTACGCATAGCAGCATGATGATTTTTCGTGAAACTTCAGTCTAAAAAAAATAACAGCAGTTTTTCCCCATCCGCCGGTGGGGAGGAAATCCAGTATGCCAGCCGTTCCCGGCAGAAAATATAGTGTACCTGTCCCATCCCCAGAAACTTATAAACTTTAATTTTGTTGATGCTCAAGGTTCCCGGGTCATGGAAGGGTGAACGGGGATTGCTCACCATTTTATCCGCCATGACTTCAGCCTGCTCCTGGGCCAGGGCAGAGGTTTTGCTGCGTGATATCCAGACCATGGCCGGGTGTTTTCCCACCGCCTGGTAGCTGCCGATGGCCCCGGCTTCCACGGCAATATTTTTGCCGTGCAGGCTGTTGATTTTTTCCAGGGCTTCGGTGCCGGTCATCAGCTGAACCTGCTGCCATTCGCCGATGCTTTCCGGGAACAGTGAACCAGGATCCTGCTGTTTTTCAGCTTGTGGACCGCAGGCAAACAACAGCAAAAACAGCAGCAGTGACAAGCCAAGTTTGATTGTTCGTTTCATAACAAATAATCCTCCATCCCTGATTTTTATGAAAACCTTGCCCCGGGGAGTTTCACTCTGTCGGCAATAGTATTTTATCTAACCGGCTGGACAGATCTCCTTGATTATGCAGCGGTGGAAAAGTTGTAGAAAACTCTCAGCGTAGGGCATTTGCCAAGTAAAAAATTGCCTGTTGATCAGGGGACGGGAGTATTGCCTGTCCCTTTTTTCGGCATCCTTCATATTCTTACGAAAGTAGTTTACACTTTTTGTACTATGTTTGATTCGTCATTCCCGCGAAGGCGGGAGATAAGCGCAGACTTCGATCCATAAACGCTACAACCACTGGATTCCCGCCTTCGCGGGAATGACGGCTTAGAAACTGAAAAACTTACAAAAAAAATTAGATCAAAGTGTAAACTACTAAATGAAGGATGCCGAAAATTATTAATCTTTTTTATTTCTAAATGGGTGAAACGCTCAATTTAGGTGTCGGTATTAATTAATATAAATGAGTATAAAAAAAATAAACTACCATTATGTATCTAGCTCGCAAATTTATCGACGACCAACTTTATTATTTCCTACGTGAATCCTTTCAAAAAGGTGATCATCTTGCCAGCCGCGATCTTGTTAATCTCGGCGCCGAACCGGAACATTTTATCAAATATTCGGGCGGTTGTTCTTTTTTCGTAGACGATTGGGTTTTTGATCAGTTGCAGTCAAAGGGTGTTGATTCGGACTACTATGAGGTGGAAGACTTTTTCTTCCACTTTCTTGACCCATATATCCGGGAAAAAATTGCCCCGTTTCATGACCGGCATAAAAACAGAAGCTGGAAAGCCATGAATAAAGCCATGCGGGCAAGGGTCATTAACGACACCCATATCTTTGATCGCAGAAGGATTCACTATCTGCGCTTCGGCCGGTCCGATCAGCGAGGCATGGACCGGCAGACATCGCTCTACAAGGTGCTGCTGGACAAGTCCCGCGATGAACTTGAGCAGCTGGTGATTGAACGGGAACAGGGTTTGGGGCCGATTGAGTATAATCGCTATATTTTCACCATTTTTGACCTGCAGCGTTTTTTTACGGAAAGCTGTGCCCGCACCATGCCCCAGGTACTTGATGGCGACAAAGTTGACCATTGTTTTGTCAAAGAGGTCTGCAATCTTGATAAGGATGAAGGCTTCTGGCAGGGGATGAAACGCACTGATTGCGTGCCCGATTATCTGATCCGCTATGTAGTGATGTATTTTGATTACTCCTTCCCCGTCGGCAATTCCTGGGACAACTTCGTCCACTCATTCATGGGTTCGCACAGGCGTCACCAGGCAACCAGGGGCTCCCAGCGCATGTCCATGGATGAGGCAACCACGGTTTTTGGCGTCAGCCGCAAAGATCTCGCCGCTATGGACAGAAAGGAGTTGAC
>JAIWHJ010000477.1:0-2389 GCA_048629695.1 Promethearchaeota archaeon | reverse complement strand
GTAGATGATGAACAGGTCCCCCCACAGCTGCATAAAAGGCCAGAGTACGGCTTCGAAAAGCATATACCAGGTTACGAAACTCATCGAAGGGACTTTCC
The DNA here is from genome assembly GCA_048629695.1 of Promethearchaeota archaeon. Lineage (GTDB taxonomy): Bacteria > Desulfobacterota > Desulfobulbia > Desulfobulbales > DAOVYS01 > DAOVYS01. Next base: position 2,291 of record JAIWHJ010000477.1, on the reverse strand, counting down.
AGTTCCACAGTGCACTTCTATGCTTTTTGATCGACTGCAGGATCCCCCTGGTCCATCGGTAACGCTGTTTAAGCAGATCAAAAAGGTTTTCCGGCGCTTCCGTGTAGGAGATGGCATTGGGTTCAAAATCGATCTTGTACCCGTGGGCGATCAACTTCATCGTAAGGTCGCAATCTTCGGCAAAGGTGTCATGCTCATAAAGACCGACTCTGCTGATAGCCTCTTTACGGAACATCCCGATGGGCCCGGGGATGATGTTAACCAGCTTTAAAAAGGATTGGCCGTTTCGGACCATGTTCAGCCCTTCGATATACTCCAGCGCCTGCATTTTTGTCAAAAAGTTGTTTTGGTTGGCAACATAGACACTGCCGGCTACGGCGGCGATCTTCGGGTCTTTGAAATGCTGCACCATCAAACCGATCGCCTCTTTGTCAAGCTTCGAATCCGCATCGACCGTGCAGGTCAAGTCGCCTGTCGCGTGCTTGATGCCAAAATTAAGTGCGGTAGATTTCCCTCCGTTTGTCTTTCTCAGCACGCGCAGTGAACGATGACCGTCGTCAAACTCCATTTTTTTTGCCAGCGCATACACCTCATCGGCGATTGGCTTGCCCTTCATCGGCTTATTATCCCATACTTTCTTAGGGATTAGTCCATGACGAGTCATTTCATCGGCTTCGTTCTCGATTTCATCTTCGGCTTCGGCGTCATGCCTTCTCAAATCCAGGTCATCGACGATGATTCGTTTGGATACGGACAGATGCTTTGAAACATGTGCCAGTTCATGCAGCAGGCAAAACCAGAAATTATCGATTCTGTCATGGCGAAGGGTCAGGCCGATGACCGGCGTTCCGTCCGGCAATAACATTGCAGCCCCGTCCAGATATGTTTTGGGAAGGTGGGGAGCCACAATTAGATGAATGCCCTGTTTTTCCAGATACTCTCTGGCCAATAAAGGACCATTTTCAAAATAACTCAGCCGTGCGACTTCCTGCAGCGCACTCAGTTTGAGCGATCCCTTAACATATTTGTTTTTTAAAGGATTTTTCCGGGCAAGGGTCAGCACGCGAATACACCAGGCCGTCAGAGCATACGGGTCCATTTTCGAATTATAGCGAGCGCCTTTCCCCTGGCGGAAAAAGGTCACTGAGACCGTCTCCGGCCCTCCAGCCTGTGCGATGAACCCGCGCATCAGTTCCTCGGCCTTTTCCTTTACGTCATCCACTTTAGGAATCCAGCAGCGCTTTGCCATTTCAACCACGGGGAATCTATGCCATTCCAGCTCCTGCATCTCGTTCGGGAAACCGGCGCCCGGTTCCTTCAGCAGCACTTCGGCAGATATGCCCAAATTTTTATTGAGAGACCTCATCATGGCCAAAGTAAGCGGGCGTTTTCCGTTCAAGATCTCGGATACCTTGCTCTTGGTTCCGATATAAGGAACCATGTCTTTCCGGGTCAGCCCGAGCTGATCCATTCGGAATTTGATCGCTTCGACAGGATCCGGAGGGTTGATCGGGTAATGTTGGTCCTCGTACATCTCTACAAGAGCGGTCAGCAATTCCAGCTCATCCATTTCGGCAGTGCCGGGTTCGGCATCCATAAGCTGCTCAACGCGAAATAACGCCTTTTCGTAATCTTTTTCATTTTTTATCAGGCGGTTAATCATTTTAGATCACCTCTGCATTGATTTTGTCATACTCCTGGTGCGTCCCGATAAAACGCACAAACACGGTTTTTGAATCATAGTTAATTCTGACCACCAGCCGATATTTGTTGCCTGCGATATTGAATACAACCCGGCTGTCCTTTAGAATGCTGGCCGATCGGTATTGATTCTTTATATCCGCCGGAGAAGCCCACTGCGCATGATTCGCTTCGTAGTACCATGCGTCAAGCGGCCCCCTGGCATCCTGACGGCCCGGTTGCTCGTAAAATTCAATCAGTTTTTTTCGGCTGATTATATGCATATTTTAATCGTGTTTCAGAGGTATGTCAACTATAAAGTTCCTGTTTTGGGAACGTCTTTATTCGTATATTTCGCGGTTTAAAATCTTTTCTCAAATTCCGCCCAGGCGATTTCATAATCCTCTTCCCGATCGCATTTGTCAAACGGGGCTTCATAAACAATGGTTCGTTCTCGTGCCCCGCCCGGCAGGGTGTCATCAGTTATAATGCGTTCTACCTTGCCGGATTTCATGTCTTTGATTTCGTTCCATTCGGGGCGTGAGAAGCCGACTCCGGTTAAGCCCTTGTTGCAGGTGAACACAATGCGTCCTTTTTGGTCGTACCATGTG
>JAIWHJ010000476.1:0-2393 GCA_048629695.1 Promethearchaeota archaeon | reverse complement strand
TGTGAACGATTACATGCAGAGGAGTCTGCTAAATATTGGCCCTCTCTGAACAGTTACTGAATATTTACCTCCGAGGGAACTTTAGATATGAGTAGTATAAACGAACCCGATATCGTGGCTTTTTGCTGCCATTATACTGCGTATTCGTGCTCCCGTGATTTGCGGAACCTGCCTCATTTGGGATTTCCGAAAAATGTGCGGCTTGAAATACTTCCCTGCAGCGGCAGGATCAGCATAAAGCGACTACTGGAGATATTTGAAGAGGGCGCGGATGGAATTTATGTTGCCGGCTGCCTGGATGACACCTGCCATAACGTGAGAGGAAGCCGGGTTGCATCGAAACGGGTGGAGTATGTGAAAGATGTTCTGGCTCAACTGGACATAGAACCTGAACGTATAGAGATGTACATGATATCCCGCGAACCGAACCGAAAATTTATTGATGTTGCCAACGATATGACGGAACGGATCAAAAAGTTAGGACCCAGTCCGTTAAAGCAGACGTCGTAAACGTTTAGTAGTTTGGGTGCTATTTTTTGGACACTTTGCTTCGAATTAATCATTGAGTAAAGTTATCAGTAATCAGTTATCAGTGGTCAGTAACTGAAAACTGCACACTGACAACTGAAAACTCAGACCGGCAAGTGTCCAGTTTTGATCGAATTCCCTATAGGTAAAGGGTTTGCGGCAATGACCAAATAATTTTTAACGAGGTCTGTAAAGGGGAAATAGAGCATGATTGTCGGAGAAAGAAAGCCGATCCAGGAAATTATCGGAATGCTGAAGGGGATGACAAAAATTCTGCTCCTTGGATGCGGCGGGTGTGTTACCGTCTGCTCTGCCGGAGGGGAAAAAGAGGTGGAAATTCTTGCTTCAATCCTGCGGATCGATCGCAAAAAAAGAGGCGAGTCCATTGAAATAATGGAAAAAACGCTCCCCCGGCAATGCGATACGGAATATTTGGAAGAGTTGAACGGGGAAACCGATAAATACGACGCTGTTCTTTCCATGGCCTGCGGCGTAGGAGTGAATTTCCTGGCCGACATGTATCCGAACACAATTTTTCTTCCAGCGCTCAATACCAGCTTTATGGGCGTTTCGGAAGAACAGGGTGTATGGTCGGAACGGTGCGCCGGCTGTGGAGACTGTATCCTTGACAAGACAGGCGGGCTGTGTCCTGTTGCACGATGCTCAAAGCGTTTATTAAACGGTCCATGTGGAGGATCCCAGAACGGTAAATGCGAGATCAACCCGGATGTCGCCTGTGTCTGGCAGTTGATCTATGATCGCCTGAAGGGATTAAATCAGTTGGAAAAGCTGCAGGAAATCTTTCCCATGAAGGAGTGGTCAAGCAGTTTACACGGCGGCCCCAGAAAAATTGTCCGGGAGGATCTGAAACTATGAAATCAGAGAGCAACTTGCAAAAGGTGTTGAAATCCGGACAGTTTGCCGTGACGGCTGAATTGGGCCCCCCAAAAAATGCCGACCCCGAGGTTATCCGTACCAAGGCGAAACTGCTGTCGGGTTGCGCTGACGCGGTTAATATTACTGATTGTCAAACAGCTATTGTCAGGATGTCGAGTATCGCGGCATCGGTTATCTTGATGCAGGAAGGCTTAGAGCCCGTCGCCCAGATGACCTGCAGGGACCGGAATCGTATAGGGATTCAGAGCGATCTTCTCGGCGCATCAGCCTTGGGGATAAAAAACCTGCTTTGTCTCACAGGGGACCATCACAAATTCGGGAATCATCCAAATGCCGTCGGTGTTTTTGACATGGATTCGGTACAATTCCTGCAGATGGTTAAGCAAATGCGCGATGAAAAGATCTTTCAGTGTGGAGAGGAGATCAAAGGGACGGAACCAGGATTTTTCCTGGGAGCCGCGGCAAATCCTTTTGCGGATCCGTTTGAATTTCGAGCCCTTCGCCTGGCAAAAAAAATCAAGGCAGGCGCCCAATTCGTTCAGACGCAGCTTGTTTATAATCTTAAAAAGTTTACTGCGTGGATGGAGGCGGTAAGAGATCTGGGGCTCCATGAGAAATGCTATATCATGGCCGGAGTCACTCCCCCAAAGTCGATCGGCATGGCCAGGTATATGAAAAACAATGTCCCCGGCCTGGATGTCCCCGACGAAGTGATTGCCCGTCTTAAGGGCGCTAAAGATGCCAAAAAAGATGTGGCCGAAGAGGGAATCAATATTTGTGTGGAGACAATCCAGCAGGTAAAAGAGATACAAGGTGTGGCCGGCGTTCATATAATGGCGATAGAATGGGAAAGCGCTGTTCCCGAGATTACAAAAAGGGCGGGTCTTTTGCCCAGACCGGCGTAAATATTCGGCAGCACTCCACAGGAAGGCGATCAGGCTGCCCAGCATACCAAAGTATAGCTGATC
>JAIWHJ010000475.1:0-2396 GCA_048629695.1 Promethearchaeota archaeon | reverse complement strand
TGTTGGGACTGATTAGCGCTCCTTACATTATCTTACTGGTGTCACTTTTTTGTATTGCACCTCTTCCGCACGTTTACCAGCGGCGGCTAGCTTAGTCTTTACCTGATCAACGCTGTCAAGCGGTGTGATTTCCTTGTAAGTAATGTCGATTCCTCTTTTTATCCCTGTTTGAGTGATCCCGGCCTTAATACGAATATGCCCGTCACGGGGGAGTTCCGGAATCTGCTGCATGACTTCCCGGTTTAATGAGTCCAGCTCACTTACGCTTTTTTCCACCATCTCCTTGTTGCCGGCTAAGGCAACTGACACGGACACAAACAGACTCACCCCTGCAGCTAAGGCCAGGGGCAACAATATCGATTTATTCATTACCATTCATCGTCACTCAACATCCGGCCGATTGATTTAGTTTTTTTCACCGTCTTCTTCTCGATTTTTTTCGGAGGCGCTTCAGGCTGCGGAGGAGGTTGCCGGGCAGCTTGTTGTTCCACTGCCGCCGGCTGCTGAGAAGAAGATGCCTGTTGCTTTGGAGCCTCTGCCTGCTTTTTCGCGGGAACAGGCGCTGATGCGACCGGGGCCGATTGGGCCTGTGCATACGCATTAGTAAGCATATTCCGCCTGGCCAATGTGGCGTTGTTTAAAGGGATGCTCGTATATATATCAATAAATATCTGTGCGTCAATGCTCTTAGAATTGAATCCCGGCTTGAACTGCTGAAGGGCCGCCTCGGTCTTCGCATCAAAAACCCCTGTCAGGTCAACGTCATACCCATGTAAAAAAAGCCATTCTTGAATATTTACAAGTTGGTCTATTTTCGACATGGTGTAAAATTGTCTTTCAAGGCTTCCGGTAACAATCGAGTCGGGCTCATTATCGTTCCCCAGCAGTCTCCAGTACGGCATGACGAGATATTTACCCACCATCTGAATCATGCTTGCCTGTACAAGAAGCCGCACGGCCTCATGACGGCCCTGAACCTTCTTGATTTTGCCTTTCATGCCGAATGTCGGGCCGAAAATCGTAATCCCGAGTTCCTTTTCGCGAACCGCCTTGTGCACTTCAATGCTGTTTACTGTGTTCATTCTGGAAATTCCGGCCAGGGTCTGAAAATCCTTCATATTAAAATCCAGGGTAATCCTGGCCTTGCCTGCCTTACTGCCGTCACCATAGTCAAAACCAACCTTTTTTGACGGGAGATCCGACCCGGCCTTGGAGATTTCGTACTCCGCAGCGGCATCAGTACCCTCACCCCTTGTTTCCAGGCCGCGGTCAAATTCCGTGATCCCACCGGTAATCACCACGTCCGGGATCAGCTTGTCGTCAAAGCTCGAATAACCTGTGACCATCTGATTCTGAATATAGGAGGGATTGTACTCGATGAAAATGACATTACCGCCGATTGAATTCAAGGTACTTTTCATAATCTCGGTGATATTTCTCTGAATTTCACCACCGGTTGACGAGGACGTGCCTGTCTGATCTGCAATATCTTCACTCTGGATTTTTACAATTCCCGTGCTGTATATCTCAGTCATAAGCCCAAGATCTGAAAGGGCTTGAGTATAAGATGTAATTTTCTGTTCAACAGCGCTTTCTTCAAGCTCCTCCTCCACGTTTCTTGGATCCATTCCTCCGCAGGAAACAAGAATTATTGAAAAAGAAAGGAGTAACAGAACTGCGCACGGTCCTAGCAGACTACATTTCCTGAAAGCAGTCATTCGCATATTTTTCTCCATAAAAATTGTCCATTTCGTGAAAAATACTCTACTGATACATTAAGCGTTTGTAACCTGTTGATACTATATTTACTACTGAACAACCTGGGTCTTGTCACCTTTGCTTTCGTCAATAATAATGATGTCGCCTCTTATGTTACTACCAACGCCCAACACGACACTGTTCATATTGCCGCTTCCGGTAGCGCCCTTGGTTGCATCATCTCCCTTTTTTTCGCCCATGGCCGCCTTGCTTTTGGCATTCATGATGATAAACTTGATATTTTTATCCGGATTTCCCAGCTCGTCATCCTTTGCAATGCTTTCATCCGTATATTTGGATATGCCGTCATCCAGATCTCCTGCCGGGCTGCTCGTCGGGAAAAAAGAAAATACCGCCAGGCAAACCGACGGTAATAAAAATAGTCTCGTGAGAGTCATAATCATACTCCTGTTCACGGAATTTGTTTTAACGAATTAATGCTGAACGAAAAGTACTCCAAGCTAGATTTGATAAAATTTTCAGTCTATTATTCATGGGGCGAAATTATTTAAAAAAGCTGTTAGCCCTTAGTGGTTAACTTTTGGCTTGCGGTGTTTTTTATTGATTTCTTGAGCTAATAGCTAAGGAACGGGGACGAAATAAATTTCCCAAGTAGGCGCATAGATTTAGGTCGGATT
>JAIWHJ010000474.1:0-2396 GCA_048629695.1 Promethearchaeota archaeon | reverse complement strand
AGCTTTTGTTAGAATAATTATGTTCAACTACTTACTTGATCGAACCTAACCTGAAGATGGGATGGGAGATGGGTAAGTTATTTATTTCCACATCCCTAATGCCGTTTAGTCACGGACGTTTTGTTCTATGTACCTTTTTTTGTATTGCACCCCTTGAGTTGAGGTGGTCATAACCCGGAGAGCCGGTAATGTTTGAAAATAATAAAAAGAAAACGGTTGTTCGGGCATATTTTCTGACCTGTGCATGTATTGTCATGATTTTGAGCCTTGGTTCGGGAGTTAACGTTTTTGCCGGGGGCTGTGACAACAGCGGAGTGGGGCTGAAGGGATTTTCTGCGGGATCTGCTTATACCGGCATTGCTGATGATGCCTCCGCGGTCTATTATAATCCCGGTGGTCTGGCATTTCTTGACAGCAACATCTGGTATGGTGAAGTATATGGGTATGTTGTCGGTACAAAATATGAACATACCGACGTCTCTCACAAAAACAAAAGTGATGAAAAAATTTTCATTCCCGGTTTTTTTATTGCTAAGGGAAATTCAAAATACGCGCTTGGCTTTGGCTTTTATGTGCCTTATGGCGGAGCATTAACAGAATATTCAGATTTCAACAAAACATCTTTTGACCATGAATGTAAATCAGCGCTTTCCGCCTTCACCCTCTCCGCGGCTTACAGAGTTCTGCCTGATCTGTCTATCGGCGCAGGGGTCTCTGTGTATAACGGAATATTTGAAAGTAAAAACTCGGGGGTGGAAAGCGAATATGACAACATGCCTGCCGGTTACGGATACAATATCGGCATAATGTACAGGCCCGCACGGAAATGGAGTATGGGATTCTCGTTAAGAAGCGAAGTTGATGTAAAAATGGACGGTAAAATACGTGCGGCCGGACAGGAATTCGATTCCAGGGTTGAATTTACCCTGCCCTGGTATTACGAGTTTGGAGTGGGTTATAGACCTGATTCCAGACTCACCCTTGGTTTTTCGTGCCGCTATATGTTGTGGGGCGATATGGATTTGATGAATTTTACAACCGCAGGCACAAAAATTGATTTGCCGACAAATTATAAAAATAGCTGGCTTGTAGGCTTGGGAATAGCCTATGAAACAGGCGGTGAATCAACGCTGATAGCAGGGGTAAAATATGCTCAAGGTGCAACAAAGAATAAAGGATTAGATGCGGCCACCAACGATGTGGACCTGTTGGTTCTGTCTGTCGGTATTCTCTATGACTTGAACAAAGCCCTGGAAATAGGAATCACGGGGTTTTATGTTATTGGTTTTGAAGAAGAATACAATTCGCAGAAGTTTGATCAAGACCATGTTGTGTTGCTGTGCGGGAGCACATTCAAGTATTAGTACCTTAGTGGTAATTTTCTTGTTTTTTATGGCAAGAAATCAAAAAGGTGAAATATTTTTAAATAGTTACACGCAGCTGTTAAGGTACTTATACCCCTCAAGGGGGTACTGAAAATAGTCCAGGACCTTTAAAAATTTCCAGTTTATCTGGGTTAGGAAATACTGTTATCCACCGCCATCGTGTTATTGGTGGTCGGGTCATCTTTTTCATAGAAGAAAGGTCAAACGGCGACTTGACCCCTTCTCTTGACCCCTTCTCTGACCCCTTCTCTTACTTTTTTGTTTGTTTTCTACAAAATCTTTTTTGCCTTTTTGGCAAAGCTTTTCTCAAAATACGAAAGAAGATTGTATTTTGCTGCACTTATACTTTTCGTATTCTTGCCATTAGCAGATGCAGCTGTCCTGTGTCCGCCTCCTCCACCTCCTATTATCGTATCCAAAGACCGAAAGGCGCGCGCAAGGTCCAGTTTTTCCGGTACACTGCTTCGCATCCTGCCGGAGAGGCGGAGTTCTTTTTTCTGGATGTTGAAGACAACTGCAATGTCTGCACCTGATTTAACAAGGCATAGTGCTGAGCGTGACTCAAAGGAGCCAATATGCGAGAACGCTATCAAAAAATCATTAATCCTGTAAAGCTCAAGGCGCTTTGCTGATTGCAGCTTTGCAATCCTTTCTGAAATCTCTTCTGTAATGCTTAAGGATGAAAAGACATCATCCATCTCGATATCTTCTGACAGCTCAACAGCCTTTTTCAGGTCATCCCTTGAAGCTTTCCTGAGAAACGCTGTGTCTGCAACAAGGCCTGCAAGCAGAAAGAATCGTATTTCGCGCGTAAGGTTTGCGCCAAGCTCTTTGAGAAGTGAAAGCACAAGGCCTGCTGTTGAATGGGAAGATGAGTCAACTATTGAAATATCTGCTCTTTTTGCAAGGTATCACATAATTCAATTTTCAAATTTGTATAAAATACGAGTTCTTTTTTTACCATGTCGAGAATTCGCATTGGCAATGATTTGACTCAACCATTTATTGAAA
>JAIWHJ010000473.1:0-2404 GCA_048629695.1 Promethearchaeota archaeon | reverse complement strand
GAAGATAGCCTGAAGCTGAGATGCCTAGATGGGGAAGTTATTTCGTCCCCGTCCCTAATGTATAATCTAACCCAGATAAACTGGAATTCATTAAAGGTCCTGGATAAGTACCTTCACGAAAATATTTCCTGCCAAAAACGCGCAGAAAATATTTTCTAAGGTACTAATGTGCAATCGTTGTCAGGTTGACTTAACTTAGTAATTGGCTGAAATGAACGTACAGGACGACGAGATCACCAAAATTTTCCAGGCTGAGGCGGAAGATCTGCTGAAATCTGCGGAGGCCTGTCTCCTGCGCCTTGAGGAAGAGCCTGTTGTCGGGCCTGATGTGGAAGAGTTGTTCCGGGATTTCCATACCTTGAAGAGCAGTTTCGCGGTGGTGGGATTTGATGAGGCATCCCAGTACATTCACATGATTGAGAATCTGTTGGATCGTGTCAGGAGTAATAAAGTTCCGGTCACCAACACACTTGTTTCCCTTCTTCTTGAAAATGTCGATTTTATCCACAAAATGCTTAATCAAGGGCTCAGCGGCGCGCCCGTGGCCTCGTCTGCGGATTTAGAGGCGGGCAAGGCCGGAATTGACCGGTTCCTCGCCGGGAAACCGGTCTTAAGGGAAGAAAAAAGCGGTTCAGAGAATGCAACGGACGGCAAGGCTGCTTCCACGGAGAAATCGGTCTTTTTTTACAGTATAGGTATCCGTTTTAAAGGAGATCTCTTTTTTTCAGGTCAGGATCCCATACTGCTGCTTATGAACCTCACGGAATTAGGTGAATGCCTGGGTGTTACGGCTGATCTGTCCGAACTGCCGTCATACGAGGAGATGTATATTTTCGAGATGTACATTTCGTGGAAGGTGATACTGAAAACAACCGTGCCGGCCCATGTGATTGAAGATGTTTTCATGTTTGTTAAGGATGATAACGATATTTCGATAAATGAAATTGCTGATCCTGTCGAAAATTCGGTTAATATGGGAGATCCTGAAACTCCTATCGGAGAAGTCCTTGTCAAAGCGGGTGGAATTACCAGCGAGGAATTGAAAGATGCCTTGAGCCGGCAGAAAATGGTCGGGGAGATCCTTGTCGAACAAGGAAAGATCGGCAAGGATGTACTTGAACGAGTAGTATCCAGGCAAAAGGCGACACGTGATGCCTACCGAAAGACCACTATCAGGGTTGATGTGGAAAAGATTGACTACCTTGTCAATCTGGCGGAAGAGATAGGGATCGCCATTCCTCGCATGCAGAGTCTGTTTTCAAGAGGCGTGGATGCCTATCGTGGAGAAATTGAACAGGAACTTGAAAATCTGATCAAAATAAATCAGGATTTCCAGGAGCGGATTGCAAGAGTCCGGATGTTTCCCCTTGAAGGAACCTTCAGACGGTTCCAGAGGGTTGCAAGGGATACGGCCCACAAAGAGGGGAAAAAGATAAAGGTGCGTCTTTCCGGCGTAGGCATGGAAATGGATAAAGAGGTCATTGAGGCGGTTACTGATCCGTTGAAACATATAGTCAGAAACTGTGTGGGCCATGGGATAGAAAAACCGGAAGAGCGCAAGGCAGCCGGAAAACCGGAAGAAGGTGTAATTGAGTTCAGGGCATACCGGAAGGCCGGAAAAATTTTAATTGAGATCAGAGATGACGGCCGTGGGCTGGATGTTGATGAGATTTACAAAAAGGCGTTGGATAGGGGGATTGTACGGCCCGGCGAGGTTGTTGACAATAATAAAATTCTTGATTTTTTATGCCGTCCGGGCTTTTCAACCACCACGGAGGTAACACCGCTTTCAGGGAGAGGAGTCGGTATGGATGTTGTCAAGACCGAGGTCGAACGGCTTGGCGGATCTCTTTCCATAGAGACCGCGAAGGGCATGGGGACCGCGTTTACGATGGCAATCCCTCTGACATTTGCCCTTACCCAGGTTTTGCACGTACGCGTTAACGATATTTCGTATCTTGTCCCTTTACTCGAAGTGAGCGGCGCAATGGGTTTTGACGCAACTTGCTTAAAGACCTTTGGACCGGATGAAAAGGTCTATCGTTTCAGGGGAGAATATCTACCTGTTATTGATCTGTCTCGTATCTTTGGAATGTCCGGCGGAAAAAGTGAATTAAAAGAATCATCTCTTATCTTTTTTGATACCGGCCACAAACGATATGCTGTAGTTGTTGATGAGATTCTGGAACCTTACCAGGTAGTTGTCAAAAGCCTGGAATCCAATTATCGCAGCGTTAAGGGAATTACAGGCGCAACCATTATGGGGGACGGTTCGGTTGCCCTTGTGATTGATCTTTTAAGTCTTGAGGAAATTTTTTTTAAAGGCACTGAATCCGACCGTAAATATTCGGCTTGATGCCGGAAAATAGCTGGAACCACCAAGTCTAGGAGTGAGATATGAGGT
>JAIWHJ010000472.1:0-2407 GCA_048629695.1 Promethearchaeota archaeon | reverse complement strand
ATCGCAAAATTACCATGCTGCTGATTAAGCTGATGCTTTATAAATTTTTCCCAAAAATCGGCAACGTCCTGATTTTGTTCGTTCTCAACTGACAAAAATTCTGCTGAGAATGCCTTACGCACAACGCCCATCGCAAATTGAACCGCTCCGAAGGGCTTGGGAATCACCACTTTAGACTGCCAGTTCTCTTTGTTGGCGTAATTGGGGGGCGGCTCTTCATTATATACTAACCAACACTCTTTTTGAATCTCACGAATATTAGTCATCGCATTTACGGAGGTTCTACGGCAGTCTTCTGCGTAGTCTACAAAATGAGATTCCGATTCTCCGGCGTAGCGCTGCGCTGCTTCCTCTCGCTCGTCAAGTTCCTGCTCATCATCTATTGTGGGAACTTCATTCTTCGCAAGCTCCCTTAAACGATCTTGAATCGATCTTGTTTGGTCTTCTACGAATGCCATGATTATTTTTCACCTAACATTTTTTCACCAAGATTTTTAACCGCTTGTTTGTAAAAACCAAAAGCCTCTTTTTCATCTACTGAATAGCCCAAATTCTTTGTTTTCCCTTTTATGTTAATCATCGCTACCCACTTATTTCTTGGGCCATACCAAGAAACCCCTGGATATTCCGAACTTCTTTTTTTGTGGTTTATATTTTGGCAATTTTGTCTATTCGTTACAAGTCGTAGGTTTTCTTGTCTATTGTCCGTACCTTCACCGTTGATATGGTCTATCATTAACCCTTTTGGCGGTTTACCAGCAACTTCGTGATGCATAAAAACCGCAGTATGTTTTCCGTTAACCCAAGGTGAATTTCTTCTAGCATAAAAAGTTTTTGCGCCTTTGTTTGCAAACCACTTAACCCGATTCAACCGCTCATAATCTTCGTCATCAACCAGCGCTGTCTGTCCTAATGTCAGTTCAATTTCTCTCATATACCCATCCTTTCGGTATCATCCTGTTGTTAAAAGGGGCAGGCGGCAGGATTTACCGCTTTTCGAGGTATCCCTCTATCCCCTATATATTATTTTTTCTTAGTTTTTGGACACGTTCCTCTTTTACCACCTTTTCTCACACCTATGCCTGCTCCTGAATTCCGACCTTTTCCCTTGCCGGTACCGTCACGTGAACCGGTTGATGTTTTTGGGGGACCTGATTTATCAAGACGTGGCATACTACTTCCTCCTGTGCTTACGTTTTGGTTGCGGAACCTGGAATTGAACCAGGGACTCAAAGCTTATGAGACTTGAGGGACACCCGTCTTTCCGCATCATTTTTTCCTTTTCTTGCGCCTGGGAAGCCCTTTCTCTTTAGTTTTGGCAAAGTGTTCGAGTGCCTTCCTGGACATGGTCTTAGCTGCTTCCGCCGCTTCTGGTGAATAAGACTTTGGAGTCTTGCCTTTTTTTATTGACAAGGCTATGCCAAGGAATTTGCGCTGCTTTACGCTACGAGCCGGCATAATCTATCCCTTCCCATAATTTTTGTTGACAATTCGTTTATGCTGGCATATATTGCATTGAACCAACAATAAGGAGAATAAAAGATGCCTCGACATGCCACTAAAACAAGTTTCAAAACAGGACACAAAATGTCTCCAGAAGTTTATGAAAAATGGTATCAATCTATGCTTCCCATTTGGAATGCTCGAAAAGGGAAGATGGTCCACAACTGGAGCAAGGAGTCTCGTGAAAAACTTTCTAAAACAACCAAAGGGATAAATGGCCCCAATACACTTCCTCTTTATACTGAAAGAATCGTAAAAAGTAGGGGCATAAAATATATCAAAATAAAAATACAGTTTGGCGAAAAATGGCAATATAAGCATAGATATATTATGGAACAACATCTTGGTCGTAAACTTAAAACAAAAGAATTGGTTCATCATAAAAATCATAATAGCCTTGATAATAGAATTGAAAACCTTCAAATCGTCACGACCGCCGATCATAATAGAATCCATTGCAGTATTAATAACTGGTCTATCAAATATTCTCATTGTCAAAAATGTGGAACAGCTAAAATAAAACATATTAGTCATGGCCTATGCTCTTCCTGCTATCAAAAAATCAGACTTCACTTTACAAAAGATCATAAAACTCACGGCATGAAAACATCTCTAAAAGAATTAATTCAATTAGGATATGTATAGCTTTTGGCATTTGGCTGGCATTTGTTAAAGCACTCCTTTAAGAAAATAGCAATAACTATGTATACTGTACACTGAGCCAGCATGTATCCCCCGACAACGTCTTCGTTGGCCCCGCACTGCTACTACACACAGATATCCCATTTTGACAGTTTCTTCCAAGCTCGCTCAGGTCAAAGTCAAAGGCGGAAGTCGCAGCCACATGAATAATAATAGCAGGCACGACGCCGTTGGCTGGCATTGCGGAAGCATCGTGTATTTG
>JAIWHJ010000471.1:0-2416 GCA_048629695.1 Promethearchaeota archaeon | reverse complement strand
TTAATGAGGCGATGGATGCGGCGTTTTGTATTTCGCTCCTGACCACTTTTGTCGGGTCCAGTATGCCTGCTTTTGCGAGGTCTTCATAGCAGTCTTTTTTTGCGTTGTAGCCCAGGTTTTCGTCTTTCTGGGAGCGGAGGTATGCCAGTACTTCTGCGCTTTCTTTTCCTGCGTTTCTGGCAATCTGTTTTACGGGTTCAACCAGTGCTTTTTTCATGATGGATGCGCCTATTTTCTGGTCGCCTTCGAGTTTCAGGGTGTCCAGTTCCGGGATCGCGTGCAGGAGGGTTATGCCGCCGCCGGGGACTACGCCTTCTTCTACTGCGGCTTTTGTTGCGTTTAGGGCGTCGTCAATCCGCATCTTTTTTTCTTTCAGTTCGGTTTCTGTTGCTGAGCCGACTTTTATTACTGCTACGCCGCCTGCCAGTTTTGCCAGGCGGTTGCTTAGGTCTTCTTTTTTGTATTTACTGTCTTCAGCAGATATGCGGGCTTTTATTTGCGCGATTCTTGCATCAAGGTCGCTTTTTGTTCCTTTGCCTTTGATGATGACTGTTTTTTCTTTGTCAACCTTGATTTTTTTTGCGGTGCCGTATCAAATATTACAGGAAAATAAATTATGGGACTTAATTGTGGGCTGGTAGGGCTTCCGCGTTGCGGTAAGACCACTATTTACAATGCTGTTACGGCCGCCGGCGCCGAAAATTTCGGCGGTCCGGAGATGAACCGCGCAGTGGTCAAAATGCCTGACCTGCGCATACAACCTCTGGTTGACATGTACAAACCTCCGAAAGTCGTGCCTGCCACGCTGGAAGTCGTGGACATTCCGGGGCTGAAATCAGGCTCCACTGCTAATGAAGGGCGCGGCGCCAAGCTTCTCGGGCATATAAAAGAAGTTGACGCACTACTTCATGTGGTGCGTTGCTTTGAAGACGACAATCTGCCATTTGAATACGATACGATTGATTCGTGCCGGGACGTTGAAACTGTTGACCTGGAATTGGTCGTTGCTGACAGCCAGACCTTGACCAACAAGATCAAGCGACTATCCAAGAAGGTCAAGGGCAATAAAGAACTGGCAGGGGAACTGGCAGACTGTGAGAAGGTGAAAGCCGGCCTGGATGATGGAGTGCCTGCACGCAGGCAGAATCTCACTGATCATGAAATAAAAAGCATATATGACTGCCATCTGGTTTCATTGAAACCCGTACTCTATATTGCCAATATCGGGTCTATGGATGACATAGGCAACAAACACGTCAAGGCCCTGGAAATAATCGCAAACAAGGAAGGCACCTCAATGCTTGCTATCAGCGGCAGGGACGAGGCGGAAATAAACCTGCTGGATCCCGAGGATCGCCAGGAATTTCTTGATGAGCTTGGTCTTAAGGAAGCATCCATGGAACGACTGCTTCGCGCAGCCTACGGGTTGCTGGGCCTGGTGAATTTTTTTACAGCCGGTGAAACCGAGGTCCATGTATGGACATGCCGTAAAGGGGATCCTGCTCCGGTTGCGGCAGGGCGCATCCATACGGATATGGAAACGGGTTTCATACGGATGGAGGTCATCAGGTATGAGGATCTTATGGAACTGGGAAGTGAACAGGCTGTTATAAAAGCGGGGAAACAGCGTCTTGAGGGGAAAACGTATGAAGTGAAAGATGGTGATATAGTGGTTGTACGTTTTAACGCGTCAAAATAATTTTTTTCTGCCGGGAGAAATCAGAGTGTTTGGCTTGAGTTCTCCTTTTTTACTTCTTCACGATTCTGTTTAAGGATCTCCCGCACCATAGTGTCAAATTCCAGCGGTGTTTTATCTACATAAATTGAAGAGTTGGACAGTATCGCTCTTATTTCTTTTTCCGTGTAGAGTTTTTTAAAATTTTTTTTCATAAAATAACGCCTCATTCAAGCCGTCCTTTGATTTGGAGGCGGCGACCGGAGTCGAACCGGTGAATAACGGTTTTGCAGACCGCTGCCTTAGCCACTTGGCTACGCCGCCTTCAACCAAAAAACTGGTTAATTTTAAACCGTGACAAGATTTTTGACAAGGACAAAAAGGTATGAGGCCGAAATTTATTTCTGAGCAAACCCTTAGTATTTATTTTACTACGTCATCAGGCTTGATTTTTAGTTGCAGTGATATTGTTCGGGATGTACACTTTTACTTTGAATACCATTTGCAGATAATATCACATGTTTAAAATAAATAAAAATATTGTAACCGTTCAGAGGTGCTCCCTATTTAGCAGATTTTTCAGTATGTAATTGTTCACAGGTGCCCCATATGTATACCCTTAAGGGCATAAACTCCAGCAGGCCGGCGAAATTATAGTAAACCTATGTGAACCAGACTGATCGCACCCCAAAGGGCACTTCCGTTGGGCGCGTGCAGGTAAGCGAGCCTGCGAGACTCCGG
>JAIWHJ010000470.1:0-2420 GCA_048629695.1 Promethearchaeota archaeon | reverse complement strand
GAAAATAGTCCAGGACCTTTAAAGAATTCCAGTTTATCTGGGTTAGTCTATAACCTACCGGCAGTTACGGGTCAGGAAAGAAAGCGGTCAAGCGCGGCGATGAGGTTTTCTTTACCCTCTCCTGTTTTGGAGGAAAACAGGATTCGTTCCGACGGCCTGATGTTAAGAGCCGCGTCAAGGCCCGCAGCCTGCCTGTTTTGCTGATTTTTTTTAAGTTTGTCCTTCTTGGTATAGACCGGGAGCGATGGTATTCCGTTGTCCCTCAGCCAGTCAATCAATTGTCGGTCCTGAATCTTAAGCGAATGACGAATATCGATGATTACAACCACGCAGCAAAGGACATCTCTTGTTCCAAGATACGTGGTGATCAAACCCTGCCATTCTTCCTTCATTTTCTTGGGCACCTTGGCATAGCCGTAGCCCGGCAGATCCACCAGATAAAGGGTCTGATCCACAAGAAAATAATTCAGGCTTCGAGTCTTTCCCGGTTTTGAACTCACCTTTACAATGCTTTTCCTGCCGACCAGTTTATTAATCAGGCTTGATTTGCCAACATTGGAACGTCCTGCAAAGGCAATTTCAGGGTATTCTGCAACAGGAAGCTGGGAAGGGTTGAAAACGCTGGTCACAAAATTTATGTCGGAATAATTAGTCACTTAATAACCTTTCACCACTGTAGACCTTGTTAAAAACAATTTTTTTTGTATAGGTGAGTTCAGGTTTATCTTTAAACCTCTGAACCATCTGTTCCTAAACGACCTTGTTCAATGAATATTCAATAATTCCCTCAGCCCCTGATTTCAATAACCTGGGGATGAGGTCGCGCACACCCTGCTCTGCTACTATTGTTTCTATAGAATACCAGTCGGTTTGATAGAGATGGGCCACGGTCGGGGCATGCATGCTTGGAAGAAGGCCGGTCACTTCATCCAACCGATCCTTGGGCACGTTCATCTTAAGACCCACTTTTTTCTCAGCGTACAACACTCCCTTGAGGAGCAGGATAATATTGCTGACCTTTTCCCGTTTCCAGGGATCCTCCCAGGCTGCCTTGTTTGCAATAAACTGAGTATTTGAGGTCATTAATTCGTATATAACATTCAGACCGTGGGCACGGATAGTGGACTCGGTTTCCGTGACTTCGACAATGGCGTCGGCAAGCCCTGAGACAACCTTTGCTTCAGTGGCGCCCCACGAAAATTCAATATCCACATTGATATTTTTTTCAGCAAAAAATCTCTTTGTATAACCGACCAGTTCCGTGGAAATTTTTTTTCCTTCCAGGTCTTCAAGTCGCTTGATGTCGGAATCGCCCGGCACGGCGATCACCCACCTCGTGGGCTTCCTGCTCACCTTGGAATAGATCAGATCCGCAACCGTCACAACATCGGATTCGTTCTCAAGTATCCAGTCCTTACCGGTTATACCAGCGTCCAGCACTCCCTGTTCCACATAGCGCGACATCTCCTGAGGCCGGCAAATGGAGCAGATCATCTCAGGATCATCAACCTTGGGGAAATAACTTCTTGAAAAAATTTCTATATTCCAACCAGACCTTTTAAAAAGCTCTATTGTTGCCTCTTCAAGACTTCCCTTCGGAATTCCCAGTTTCAACACACTCATTTTTTGTACACCTTACTAGGATCAAATACCATATCAGCTATAACTTTTAATCCGCCATCCTCGACACTGCGGAAAAAACAACTGGAGTATCCCTTGTGGCAGGCGGCGCCGCCAAGCTGTTCGACCTTGAAAATTACGGTATCCTCATCGCAGTCCACTAAAATTTCCTTAATAATTTGAAAATGTTTGGAGGATTCCCCTTTTAGCCAGAGCTTGTTCCGTGAACGGCTCCAGTAATGGGCCTTTCCGGTTTCAAGAGTCTTGTTCCATGCCTCCTCGTTAAAGTAGGCCAGCATCAACACCTTGTTTGTTTTATAATCCTGGACAATGGCGGGCAATAAACCCTTGCCCTTGTCAAATCTCAGTTTTATCATATGTTTCTCACTTGGCATCTCCCTTTTCAGGTCCGGCATCCTTGCCGATGATTTTGATTCACCGGATATAAAATGAATCATGCAGGAGGTCCGGAATTTACAGTATTCATCAGGATGACGACATACTATTTTATCAGATTCCTCTTTTTCTTTGTATTTTTCGCAGATAAGCTCCAACATTTCAATATTGTGCTGCACACAAGATTTCTCCCTTTGGTCGAAATGACAATATTAAAGGCGCTGAATAAAACCTGAGATTATGCCCTTCCTCCTATTTTTTGTCAAGTCACAGAGCAAACATTGGATATTTTAATAATATCAGCGTAAACATATGTCAACTAATATGCTAACCCAGATAAACTGGAAATTTTTAAAGGTCCTGGACTATTTTCAGTACCCCCTTGAGGGGTATAAAAGTGCCTT
>JAIWHJ010000469.1:0-2430 GCA_048629695.1 Promethearchaeota archaeon | reverse complement strand
ATAGAACCAGCCCTACGGCGGTGGCAATGATAATCATCCGCCATGGAGCAACATAATGGGTTGAGAAACTTTTCATATTAGATCGATCGCTTACGGCGGAGCCAGCCTAAGGCCATCTTCGCCATCGGTTTTCAGTTACGTTAACAGTCGGTTTTCATCTCTAATGGATCGCCAATGAAAACACCAGCAAAATCTGGTGGAAGTCAGGAAGATAAGCATGCGGGAACCGATTGTCAAGGAAGCACCGACGGATCTTGCCGGCGCTCCCGTCATTACGTAGTAATTTCAGATGAGTTTCGGCTTGCTGATTTTCTTGAGATCCCAGGCCTTGATCTTGAAGGACTTGCCGTGCTTGCCCGGATTGAAGTATACGAAATCCTTTTTGGCTCGGAGGTTACGGGATTTGGAATTGTGTGTCAAGGAACAAATGGCCACAACATCTGTGGGGTAAGGCAGGATTTGGGTTAGAGGTTTTTCAACGAGATGACTTGAAGAGGATTCGGGGTTTCAACGGATTGAATTTAATGGAAATTGGCATTATTCAGGCGCAATCTTGACACACCACTCCGTTAGATCTTTTGGCCGTTTTTGAAGAAATCATCCCCGCCAGAAACGGGATCTTCGAGAAGCGTATGCCTCAATTGGATATTCAGGATCGAAGTAGAGATAATCCCTCCAAAGGCGGGTAAACCTCACAGGGCGGGACCTATTATAAACTCAACAAATTGAGAGAAAAATAGTAAAAAGGATGCTTTCAAGAGTGAATATTTCTGCATGAAATCTATAATTACTTGATATTTCATAAAAGGATTTCAAGTAGGGGATGCATTATGAATGGTTTTGAGAAGGTAAGCACCCCGCAAGCCCGAAATTACGGAAGAAAAATGTATAAGGCGAAAATCCGCAAAGGAAATAGATAAATATTTGTTTGCGGATTATTTAATTTGCCATGAGGAGACCGTTCATGTTTGTGGGCAGGAAAACGAATTGAAACTGCTTAATGACGCTTATCGGTCGGAAAAAGACGAACTTGTCGTGCTGTACGGCAGACGCAGGATCGGCAAAAGTAGCCTGGTGAAATGTTTTGCCAAGAAAAAAGCCCTATATATGTCATCTAATCATAAACCAAACAAAGGTGACGGATCAGACTTGTGGTTGGGGGGACTTTGTTGCCTAAGTTGAATTATGTTTTTAGGTTTTTTGGGCGGCATCAGTTAATTCCATGTCAATTATTGCAAGCATTTCTAATGCATTGATGGGCCTGCCTGAAACGACCGTATTATTTTCTCCAATATGGATGTGATGAGGAAAGCCATCAATATCAGGGAAATGTGGTGCATTATCCCATCTCTTAATAAGGGCACCCTTCTTATTTTGCCAATGGAAACTATAGGTTGTGCTTTCTCTTTCCCCATCCCTTTTTGAGATAACCACCCTTTCACGTATCTCTAAAACACCGCCATCTGCCATCGATACCCTGATACGATAAATAAGGATCTGTTCCTCATCCGTTTCCAGAATATCATGGCGCAACACCTGAACCGATCCGGCCCATGTGTACGAAGCGAGAGAAAATTCTATCTGCTGGAAGTACTCGCGAATCATTGCTGATTGATCTCCATTAACCTATCATGCTGTTTTTCCAAAGCTTGTAAGTTTTCAAAAAGCATCATCCACTCCATGATATCACCATCGTCACCCAGTTTCCCATTCCGGTACTCGGTCCAGGCTTCATGGCTGCTCATTTCAAAGCGCTTCTCATATGGAACCAATTCCTCTTTCAATTTGTCTGTCTTCCGTAAACACTTTGCCACCTCAATCTGAACAAGCTTTTTGAACGTCCCCTGAACAACGGCCTCTCCCAACACATCGGCCATCTTTTTGGCGCTGGTTTCAATGTTCATTTTTTTCTCCTGTTTTCTCTATTGTTATCCACTTTTCATCATTTTCCGGCGGCGTTTCTAAATTGCAAATCACCTCTCGAGGTTGTTTTCACTGATCTTACCATACTATTTTAACAGATACGGTCAAAAGGGTACACAAAAAATGATTTCTTATTATCTAGTGTCTGAACGAAAAATAACAGTTTTCAGTCGGGCACTATCTATACAACATTACAGGGAAAAACGGAAGCTCTAAGAAAGGCGTTCACCGTAGGAAGGGCAGGTTTTTGAGGTCAGTGGGATGAAAAATGCCGGACAATGCTTTCGGCAAGGGATTTATTTGTGTATTCAGAAGGGACAAGGTTTATAGGAAATAAATGGGGACAGGCAAATAGTGTTATGAATTTTTATAACCTTCAGAAAATACAATGTAAAAAGAGCCAGTGCGCTTGACATAGGGATTATTGGTGTATATTATGCGCATAGTACGACTACCAAAAAAGAGGTTGCTATGAGAAAAGTCAGGGTGAATATAACATTGGACAAT